>CAZMWD010000130.1:2662-6671 GCA_964569685.1 uncultured Cocleimonas sp.
TAAATGACTGCCCTTGTAATGGATGAAACCAGTTAAAAAATCGGGCGTAGCGCATACAGGAAAAACCAGAAGATTCCATCGCTTGTCGTAAACGATTTATATTACTATCATCTTCTGCAACGGGGTCCAGCTCTAAAGAGTCGAAGGGAAGCTGACTTAATCCCTTAGCTAAACAGTGAATAATTTCTTGTTGATTATTTTTCACCAGCAACAACGTATAAAGTGACGTATAAATATGCTGAAGGGAAGTCCATTTTTTATTATCACTTGATATTAAAGGTAGGATTGCGAGTACCTTATCTTTTTCAATAACACAGACCAGTAACAAATACTGATGATTTTTAAGCGCTGTTTTCACGAGATTTTCGAACCAATGGCGTGAAAAAAACAAACTGTCTTTTTCGGCTTGGGTAAACAATGCATCACTACTTTGCGGTAATTGATGCCACTCACTGAAACATTTAAATTCCATCTGGATTTAAGTATAAGCTACTATTTTTGTCTACGCTTCTTCAATGCCAAATAAAAATAATAAGTCCCTACTGCCGCAACCACGTGCTTAATCGCATGACCACTCATTACACCTAATATTTCAAATATTTGATGATCAAAATGCTCCATTAACTTAGCGATAATATAAGCAGCAATCACAAAAGCGATATAACGCTGCCCGTCAAAGGGGGATGGATATAACCACAGAATTAAAGGAATTAATAATACCGGTAAAAACTGCACTAAAGCATAGGGACGTAGATCACCCGCGCCGTTAGATTCTGTGATTATCCAGTAAACAACTGAGGCAATTCCCAAAAAAACCAAAGGATAAAATACGTTCTTTGCCAAGGAGATAGAAATATTCTCGCCAATAATCACCGTGAAAAATGCCATAAATGAAATCGTCATGGGTAAACGATCCCACAATAACGAGGCATTATTAGGATTCAAATGATAATACCCTGAGCCAAAACCGGTTAAAAAAACACCCATAAAAAACGTAATATACGCTACGCGTAATGGCGGTAATACGCCTGATAAATTCGATATTACTGACTGTTTTCTTATGAGCATTGTCAAACCCAATAAGCCAACGACAATAAAAGGAAAATTGGATACCACATTCCAAAAGTGTGGAATTGAAAGCAATATATTTTGATCTGCGAATTGATGATAGGACAAATCCTGCGCAATCGGATTAACAAAAAACATCGCAACTAGCGCAATCAAAGTAATGCTACTTAATAATAAACGTCTTTTCGAGCGAAACAGGCCTTGTGTTTGTGCTGCAGTATCCATTTTTATTTAACCCGTAAATGAGTATTATTTGATAACGTCTTCACCCAAAACTTTGTACCACCTGCCACACCGACGGGCATAACAAAAAAGTTCACCACAGGAATCATCATCAATAAAGTTAACATGCCACCAAAGCCTAATGCCATCGCTCGGTTTTGGCGTAATAATGGCAGTTCATCTTTTATATACAATTCATGATTACCCATCGCATAATCGGTATATTGTAGCGATAACATCCATGCGCCATAGGCAGCCCACGCAAACGGTGCTATAAAATTCACCACCGGAATAATACTAATAATCAATAAAACAGGAATCCATTTGAGCATATATATTACTTTATTAAATTCGCTTGCCATGGTTTTTCCAATCGTGCCTGCCAATGCTTTATACCCTTTAAATTCAGGCACAGGTATGCCATTCAGTTTTTGTTCTATCCGCTCTGCCAGTAACGCATTAAAAGGAGCCGCCAAGATATTCGCAATAATAGTAAAGGTGTAATAAACCGCTATCAAAATCAATACTGCAAACAATGGCCATAATAAATATTCTAATGCCGATGTTATAACGTTCGGTAACCAGCTTGGTAAATAACCCAATAACTTATCCATTAGCGCCGTAAATTGCCCCACTGCAAACCAAATGGCGAAAGAAAACACCGTAATATTAATTAGCAACGGCAATACCACAAAGGGTCGGATGCCCTTTTTTGTAATTAATGAAAAGCCACTAAACGCGTAGCTAACCCCTTGTAAAAAACGTTTAATCATTATTGTTATATCCTCTTAACGCTAAAAGTGCCACACCATAGGACGCTTCACTGTATTGTGGCGTAATCATGTCTACATTTAATAGTTGCTGTCGAATATGAGTCCACGCCTTATTGTTACTGCCTCCACCGACGCTTCGTACTGATTTTACCGATGGCGCGCCCAAATCATAGAGGCGTTGATAAGCTTGTTTTTCGATTTCTGCAATACCTTCTAACATCCCCTGAAAAAAATCAATATCTGCATCGGGTCGTGGTGATAGTTTTGCTTGTTTATTAGGATCAGATACGGGAAAACGCTCTCCTGTTTTTAACAAAGGATAATAATCTAAACCCGTCGATTTTGAAGGCAGCACTTGTGATGATAGCTGTGATGATTGCCGTGATAACAACGGTAATGTCATCTTTTCCATTTCTTGTTCAGAAAAGTAATGACGCAATACCTTACCACCTGAATTTGATGCACCACCGACTAACCATTGCTCTCCCAAGCGATGGCTATAAACGCCATATTTTGCAGAAAATATCGGCTTATCTGCCAGTAATTTAACCACCAATGTACTGCCTAATGAGGTGACTGCTTCGCCTATCTGCTGTGTACCCGTGGCAATAAAGGCTGCAATACTATCGGTTGTACCTGTCACGAGTTGTAAGGATTCTGGCAAACCTAATGTTGATGCTTGTTTTTTATGAAGTGTTGTAACAGAAGTACCTGCAGGATAAACGTCCGGTAATAACGATAGTTCAATACCTAACGCCTGCATTGCATCTTTAGGCCATGTTCTATTTACGGTATCAAAACCTAATTTTAAACAATTGTTTTCATCACTCAAACTAAAATTATTTGTTAACTTTCCTAAAATATAATCCGCTTGATGTACCGCATGAACGTGAGTAGCGCTAGCATCGTGCTTTAATAACCACAGTAAACGCGCTAAAGAACCCGAAGCACCCTGCCCGCCGTTTTCTTGTGGCAAATGCTGTTTTATTAAATCCGCTTCTTGCGTCGCACGTAAATCATCGTACATTAATACCCGCGATGTCGGTGTGCCGTGCTTATCAGTTAATAAAATTGTGCCAGACGTACCATCAATGGCTAAGGATTGTAAACGAGGTTTTAAATCATCCGGTAGATCAGATAATAGCTGTTGAACACTGTTCCACCATAAATCTGGCGACTGTTTCTGAGCTTGATCATAACGAATAAAAGTACTGGATATTAGCTGTTGATCTGTATTAATCACCGCAAGACGACAGCCTGATGTGCCTAAATCAATCCCTGCAAATAATGCTTCCATTTTCTATTTGTGAAAAATTAAGGAAGCTCAACCATCGCCGGTGCTTGCCAATCGGCTTGTCGATGCTCGGCAACGACCGCCGTATAAATACCACCACGTACATTAAAATCCGCCGTTACACGCATAAAACGTGGGTTAACCGCTTTAACTAAATCCGATAAAATTTCATTGGTCACAGCCTCGTGAAACTTACCTTCATCACGAAATGACCAGTAATACATTTTTAACGCTTTTAGCTCCACACATAATTCATCCGGCACATATTCAAGCGTAATATCAGCAAAATCGGGTTGCCCTGTCATCGGGCAAAGGCAGGTAAATTCAGGTGAGTTAATACGAATCGTAAAATCACGTTCTGTATTTGGATTAGGGAATGTTTCTAGCTCTTTACTGGGTTTGCTCGCCATGGTTTATCCTGCATTGAAATTTATAAATAGTGCCTAGGAGGCTGTCCGAGAACTAGAAGCGTAGCGAAAGTCACAGGAATATTATAAGCTGAGCTTATTGAATGAGGCGAATAGTCGTTCTATTTAACGATTTCAATAAGTTCAGATTATGATGTTCATGGGATTTGCAGTAGCTTCTTAGTTCTCGGACAGCCTCCTAGGAGCCTGTCCGAGAACTAGAAATTGACTGCAAATTCCAGAAA
>CAZMWD010000131.1:0-6626 GCA_964569685.1 uncultured Cocleimonas sp.
AATATCCTACGTGAAAGTGACTGGTTTCATTTCTCTGGCGATTACCGTATTGGCACCCGTTATTTAAACGAGCCTATTCTTGATAATATTAAAATCCAAGCAATGCAAGTGCCTTTTTTGCGTGATTTATTGCGTTCGGATTCCATCGTTATTAATAACAATATCACCGTTGATCATCTAAAGCCTGTGTCTACTTTTATCGGCAAACTCGGCGACCCAGAGCTGGGTGGTTTATCTCTTGAAGAATTTAAAAAACGTCAGAACTTACATCATGAAGCCGAAGTAAAGACTATGCTTGATGTACCAGAGTTTATGAGAAAAGCACGCCAAATATATGGTTTTAATCATTTTATTAATGATGCCGGTGGTAGTTTATGTGAATTAAATGATGATAAAGTATTAGATATGCTGGCAGAGAACACCCTCTTTGTTTACATAAAAGCGAGCAAGGAAGATGAACAACGCTTAATTGAACGTGCTAAAAGCTCACCTAAACCACTCTATTACCGCCCTGAGTTTTTAGATGAGCAACTGGCGATTTATAGGCAAGAAAACAACCTTGATTATGTTGCCATGATCAACCCCGATGATTTTGTGCGCTGGGTATTTCCGCGTTTGTTTTATGCGCGTATTCCCCGTTATGAAGCGATTGCAGAAAAATACGGTTATACCATTACGACCGAAGCACTCTATCAAGTAAAAACTGAGGATGATTTCCTCAAACTAGTTGAAAACGCACTGGATGCGCAACCTTAGAACGAAAGTAAAGGATTAGACATGCCATTAGTTGCACACAATAAATTACCTACGTTTGAACGCCTGCGTAAAGAAGGTCAAACCATCTTACGCCCGGGTCAAGCGGCAAAACAAGATATACGTGGCTTGCACATTGGCTTTCTTAATATGATGCCAGATGCGGCGTTAGAAGCCACAGAACGTCAGTTTTTTCGCCTTATTGGTTCTAGTAACCCGATCGCTCAATTTATTGTGCATCCGTTTACTCTGCCTGAAATCAAACGCAACAAAAAAGCACAAAAGCACATTGATAATCACTATGAAAGCTTTGAAAAGATTCAAGAAATAGGGCTGGATGCATTGATTATTACGGGGGCGAATGTGACTCAAGCCGAACTATCCAAAGAAGTCTTTTGGAATCCACTAAGTGAAGTGTTTCATTGGGCGCATGAGAATGTAACATCAACCCTGTGTTCTTGTTTAGCCACCCATGCGTCGTTACAACTACACCATAATCAACCCCGTCGGCATTTAAAACAAAAACGTTGGGGGGTTTTCAGCCATCGTGTTTGTAATCGTCAACACCCACTGGTGTATGGTATTAATACCCGCTTTGATGTGCCACATTCACGTTTTAATCAAGTGGATCGTTCTCAATTTGAAGAAGCAGGTCTGCATATTTTGGCAGAAAGCCAAGAAGCTGGCGTACAAATGGCGGTGAGTAAAGATGGCTTTCGCACCCTCTATTTTCAAGGTCATCCAGAATACGACTCAATTAGTTTATTAAAAGAATACAAACGCGAAGTGGGGCTATTTGCGATTGCCTATAATAAAAGCAAACAAGGCGATGAATTAAATTATCCGCCCTTCCCTGCACATTATCTTAATGCACAAACCCAAGCTATTTTTAATGAATACCAATATCGACTGATTACAGCGATTGATAAAAACCAAGAAGTACCTGTATTTCCAGAAGCTTTGGTACTCGAGCATATCGACAATAGTTGGCACGATACCGCTGCCGCAATCATGGTAAATTGGATGGGGTTAGTCTACCAAGTCACTCATATGGATAGGAATTTACCCTTTATGGAGGGTGTTGATCCTAGCAACCCATTGAGCTTACAACAAAACTAATAAATGACACTCGCTACTTTAAAATCGTACCCAATGCTTCTGCGTGTTCTGCCGCTTTTCGCCCAAGGTCAGTAAGGTAACCACCGTCTTTTTGCGAAATTAAACTTTTCTCATGTAAACGTTCTGCAGCCGCAATCAAATCAGACGTAGCATCATGATGAATTTTAATACCATCTTGCTCATTTTTTAAATTGAACTGGCTTAACAAATTAATTTCGGCAGTTAGGTTATTATCAAACATCATTATTTATTCCTTATTAAAGTTTAAATGGGGATTAGGGGATTAGGCTATAATCATCTTATCACTCCTTTTTACTTTTCAGTATATAAAATTGTATGAAACTAAATAATCTAACAATACCTACTTTCAGCTTCTTTTTATGTTGCTCACTCTTTATTAATAGCAATGTCATCGCAGAACAAACTAAACCAGAAATAGAAACAGAAGAAGCTTTAATTCCCGATGCGCCCGACCTCACCCCGCAAACTAAAAAAATGCTAGCAGAGGTCAATAAACGCATTACTAATATCGACACAAAAACACTTAAAACACTGTTAGATAAGCACCCAGAAACGGTGTTGATTGATGTACGCACACCGGCAGAAATAGATGTATTGGGTGGACATATTGACTCTCCACGACATCGTAATATCACGCGTGGCTTGTTAGAATTCCAAATTGAATCACTGATTCCAGATAAAGCTACGCCCATCGTGACTTATTGTGGCATTAATCTACGCAGCCCTTTTGCGGCGGATAGCTTAATGAAAATGGGCTACAGCAATGTGAAAAACTATGCCGATGGTTTTTTTGCATGGAAAAGATCTGGCAACGCCATAGAAATCCCCGATAAAGCATTAAATAGCTTTTTGTATAGTCGCCCAATAGAAGTAATACCGGGTGTTTGGAGTGCCATAGGCGCAACTGCACCGGGAACCTATACTAACTCGGGACACAATAATAATTTATCTTTTATTATCACTGACGATGGTGTGATTGTGTTTAATGCTGGTGATAGTTATCTCTTAGCCAAAGCCCTACACGATGAAATCAAACTCCTTACAGATCAACCTGTTAAGTACGTTATCCTAGAAAATGCACAAGGTCATGCCACACACGGAACAGGCTATTGGCAAGCGCAAGGCGCGTCCGTGATTATTCATAAAGATGCACAGCAAATAATTGATAAAACAGGACATGAATCGCTTGATCGTATGCGCTCCCGACTGCGCGATAAAGCCTATAGAACCGAATTACCAAAGCCTGATAAAATTTTCGACAATAGTTATTCTTTGCAAATGGGATCGTGGAAAATAGAGGTATTATATCTTGGTCCCGCGCATAGTCCCGGCAATGTTTTATTATGGTTGCCTGAAAAAAAGTTAGTGATTGCAGGCGATATGGCATTTCACGAACGCTTACTTCCTGTTTTTGAACTCACCGATACCGCTGGCTGGATAGAAACATGGAAAAAGTTTGAAGCATTAGGTGCAACGCATGTAATCCCCGGTCATGGTGGCCCAACGGATATGAAAACAGTGCAAAAATGGACCATTGACTACATCAAACATATTCGCAACAAGGTGCAAGAAGTGATTGATGATGATGGTGATTTAAAGCAAGCCTATGGCATTGATCAATCAGATTTTTCACATTTGGATACCTTTGATGAACTGGCTAAAACCAATGCGGGAACGGTATTTCGTGCAATGGAATTTGAATAATACCCAAATCCATACTTGGCAGAATCACATATAAATGCTAATTTCATCATAGCAAGGTACTCCAAGTCGCTAGCATTATTGGTTTTTACAATTAATAATACGGCTCATCGGGGTTACCCCTTTGATTTTTCTTAATCTGGCATTTCGTCGCCTATACGTCGTTGCACTCCATGCAAATATGTATAGGCATGACAGGACTGGTTGGAGTATCTTGCGCTTTTTTCAAAAACTTAAATTTGCTAGCACATCAACTAGTAACAACAACCATGTCCCGTAAACAACATTTCACTCAAGAGCTTGCCAATACATTTATTGTCAGTGATTGGACACTGGATGATTTATTACAACGTTTAACCATCAGTCTTGGCTATACGCCTACTTGGGGGGAACCGCTTTTAAAAGCAATCCAGCAACAGTTTAAAAGTGACTTTCCTAATATCAAAGCCAAACAATTAGGGCTATTTATTGCGGAACATTCTTTATTTGAAGCTATTTGGAATAAGCAACACCAGCATTTAACCATTCGCTCTTATTGTTTAGAAGCACCTGCTCCACTGCCTGCTATCTTGGAGTGTGATGTACCACTTTTCAAAAACACGAAAGAATTAGCCTATTGGTTTTCACTGGATTCGTTACCACTGTCATTAAATCGTTTAGAAGGCTTTGCCGATACCCATGGTTTCGAACGTAAATCAGCCCTACCGCATCAAAGGCATTATCACTATAGTTGGAAGAAAAAGCACAATGGCACGATGCGTTTATTAGAAAGTCCCAAATCTAATTTACGCATGATACAACGTCAAATTAACACACAAATACTACAAAATATTCCGCTACATTCTGCCTGTCACGGCTTTCGTAAAAATCATTCTTGTCTTACATTTGTGCAAGCACATTGTAATAAACGCGTGGTGATTCGTATGGATTTACAGCGCTTTTTTACCTCCATATCACTGCGTAGAATTCATTCTATTTTTGAAACCATTGGCTATAGTACAGCAGTTGCTCGACTCTTAGCAGGTCTTAGCACCAATCAAATCCCGCATGATGTATTACGAAACAATCCTAAATTAAGCTACTCAGAACGTAAACAATACAGCGCGCCACATCTACCTCAAGGTGCGCCTTGCTCGCCCGCATTGGCAAATTTGAGTGCTTATAAATTAGATGTGCGTTTATCTGCACTGATGAAAAAAATAGGCGGTGAATACACCCGTTATGCGGACGATTTGGCTTTTTCTGGTGACTTCTCACAAACAACAATCCAACGACTACATGCACTCATTTATCATATCGTAATAGACGAAGACTTTAGCCTGAATACGCGTAAAACTAGCGTCATGCACCACGGCAGTCGCCAGCAATTAACAGGGCTAGTATTAAACCAGCACGCGAATTATCCGCGTTATAAATACGATCAACTCAAAGCTATTTTATACAACTGTGTTCGTTTCGGTGCTGCATCACAAAACAAACAGAAACACGCTAATTTTAAAGCACATTTATTGGGGAGAATCTCACACGTTAAGTCGATTAATCCACAACGAGCAGTGCGCTTACAGAGACTATACGAAGAAATTAACTGGGCAGGCTATGGTGAGGAATGAGTTTCATTGCCCGACAATAGACCCATCAAAATAAAGCTGTGGATCAACATGACGACCATTTTTTAATACTTCTAAATGTAAATGTGGCCCTGTTGCACGACCTGTACGACCCACCCTTGCAATCACCTCGCCTTGTTTAACCACATCATTTTGTCTTACTAGAATTTTATTAAGATGCGCATAACGCGTCAGTAAGTTTTTATCGTGTTGAATCTCTACAACCTTTCCATAGCCCCCTTTTCGCCCTGTAAACACAACAAAACCACTGGCAGGCGAATAGACTTTCTCTCCTAGTTTAGCGGCTACATCAACCCCTCGATGTCTTGCCGTTCTGCCATTAAAAGGGTCACTACGGTAACCGTATCGTGATGAAATAAAGCCTTTTTTTATTGGTGAACGATTCAATGAAACAGATTCTAAAAAGTCGCCTGACAGACGTTCTTTATGTGGCAACGTTCGCATCGAATCATCAATTGAAGCTTCTAACATTTTCACTTGTTTAGCTAATGGTAAATGAGAGTGAGCTTGATCGTCTGTTTTGTTGTATTTATAAGTCGGTCGATAAAAGCTATTTGGGTTTTCATTTTGCGCCAACCCACCACGCGCAAGTGGTTGCTTACTAGCATTAGCCATACCATTAGTATCTATACCGTAGTAATAAGCATCACCCTGATTATTTTGCATTTGAACGGCACTATTAATAAGTAACGTAAGTGCTGTTATTGCAGTAATAATAAACCAAGGATTAAACGATAATTTCGTATGCCGTGATCCATCTTCACTGATGAGTATGATTTTCATCTATTCCGTATATTTTTATATTGTGCATGCACGCATGCAACAATACAAATCATCCATTATTTTGTTATGACTTTTGCTATCATGGGACAATGAAGAAACTCAACAGCTTAGTGAATAACGATCTCGCTAGAAGTATCAATATTTATGATAAGCTGTCGAATTCTGTGTATGAACTACTCGAACTGGATAAAAATACGCATAATATCTGGGTTGTCGTCAAGCAACAGCAACTCACTTTAGTCACCGATCACCCTATTCTTGCCAGCCAACTTCAGTTTCAACAAGATAAAATTCGTGATCATTTAAACAAAACGTTTTTACTTCAACTAGTAAAAACACAGATTAAAATTGCGCCCCCCAAAGCCTTTCGAAAAGCCAAAAAAGGTAAACGATTCGTTATTTCAGAAGATACCGCGAATGTATTGCAAGAGATTGCAAATATGATTGATGATGAAGAGGTGAAAAACTCGTTAAAGAAATTAACCAAACGATAAATGGGTCATTCTCACGTAGGTGGAATCTAGCTACCAGAATGGCACTTTGCCCTAATCCCCAGATAGAAAACACAACGATTGAGAGCAGTTCGACTGGAGCAAAAAAACCAGTTAGAGTTGGGAAGTT
>CAZMWD010000132.1:0-6504 GCA_964569685.1 uncultured Cocleimonas sp.
TGCTTACACAAAGGGTATTGGAGGATGTGCTTTCCAAGGATTAGGTCTCTGCCACCAGCGCTGTGCTAAGGTCGCATACACTTCACGAAAATCAACAGCATGAACCATATCACCATCGTATAATTTACTGGGGTCTAAACTTGGTTGTTTGCCGTACATGCCACCACGTACACGACCACCAATGGCAAAATGCGCTGCTGCTGAGCCATGGTCTGTGCCACCGCTGTTATTTTGTTTAACACGACGACCAAATTCAGAATATGTAACCACGGTTACATTGTTCCATAAACCTGCTTTTTTCATCGCTTGGCTAAATGCGCTTAAACCACCGCCTAAGTGATTCATTAGGTTATTGTGTTGGTCAACTTGTCCTGCGTGCGTATCAAAACCTTCTAGTGATACTTTATAAACAGGTGCATCCATGCCATTCACAATCATTTGTGTGACTTGCTCTAGCTTGCGCCCAAAACGGCTATTAGGAAAGCGCACTGATGAGCGACGACCATTATAAGTGCGTACTAATTGTTCTGCGGTAGTATTTATTTGATTTTGAATATTTAACATATGTGCTAGTGATGAATTACTCGCTTTAAAATGTTTTTTATTCAAATATTTAGTTTGTCGAAGAAAGGTTTTTGGATCCTCCATTGCAACACCAGCACCATTAGGCCCGGCCATTGGACCAAGATTATTGTCACCCAACACAATACCGTTGATGGCATTGTTACGCGGTGGTAATACGCGTGTTAACCAACCACGTACTTCATTGTTTCTAGTCGATGCGGTTTCCCAAATATCAAGAGAATGAAAATGTGAACGACTGGGTTGACTATAACCAACGCCTTGAATCCATGCCATCTTCCCTTCTTTCCAAAGCGGTAATAACTGCTTTAAATAAGGATTCATTGCCATATTGTTCTTTAATGGAATCGGGTTTTTAACACGTAAACTAGGACGTGCGTTGTGATAAAAATCATCTCGAAACGGAATTAAGGTGTTTAAGCCATCATTACCCCCTTTTAGTTCAACCAGTACGACGATTCTATCAGGGCGATTCCCTGCTGCAAACACACCGGGAGCCATTCCAGCTAAAGGTATAAGGCTGGAGTATTGTAAAAATTCACGTCTATTCATAATGCTCTCTAGTAAAAGTATTCCTAGTTAATAGTGTTTCTTGGTTGATTATCTTTCGAAGCAGTTTCTTGTTGTTATTGTTTACGCTATTTAAGCTGAAATACAGGATCAAGGATTAATGCCCGTACCATACGCCTTTTGCCCGGCGTAGTGGGCAAAGGTAATACGGGGGCGAGTGGCAATAGCCAGTTCACCACTTCTGCACCTGTTAAGTTGGGCAAATATGATTGTACTTTTGCCGATGCTCGGCTGTGCCTTGTTAGCTTCGTTAAAAGAGATGTGCGCACTAATAAGGTTTGCGTATCTATCCAAGTTTTGCCACCTTCCCAGCCTTTAACGGTGGGCGGGTCAAATAAATCTTGCCCTAATAGACTGGTAATATGCACTAACTCTGTGTCAGGTAATTTAGGAAAAGGCAATGCGCGCAATGTACCTACCACCAAGTCAATCGGTGATTTTGTAAGCGTGCCTTTATATTTCGCAGACCAGAAAGCATCGCTATTTAAAACTTCGGATAACAATGTTTTTATATCGTAATTTGATTGACGAAACACGGCTCCCCAACGGCGAATAACACGCGGATCGGGATGCGCATCAGAAACATACTCTCTCCAAAACTTTTCGGCAATAAACTCAGCGGTACGTGGTTTTTCTAAGATGATGTCAATAATTTGATCGCCCGAAAATGAGCCATTACGGCCCATAAAATTAACACGTTTACTGTCATGTTTAGAGGCAGTATAGGTGTAAACTCCGCGGCTACGATTAACACCCCAGCCGGTAAAAGCAATAGCGGCTGCTTTTACATCTGATTCGCTGTAATGCCCTCTGCCGATAGTAAATAGCTCTAGTAATTCACGCGCAAAGTTTTCGTTAGGGCTACCTTTGACGTTATCATTGCCATCAAGATAAATAAGCATCGCAGGATCACGCGCAATATCATGCAATAAGGTACGATAATTGCCCATGGCTTTACGGCGTAATAATTGATTTTGCAAGTACATCAACTTAGGTTGCTGTACTTTTTCTAATGATGATGTGAAGTGGTTATGCCAGAACAGCGTCATATGCTCATTAACAGGGGATTTGGTGCGTAATAAATGCAACATCCACCAGCGTTTTAAACGCACGCCTTCTGTTTTTACCATCTTTCGGGCGCGTTTTTTGCCTAAACCGCTTTGCATTCTCATGCGGTTTGCATTTGCCCATGGTGTTAATTTAGGTACTGGGGGTGTTCTTAACGAGCCAGGTTTTAACAATATGTTAATAGCTTCTTGTCTTGTTTTTCCTTCCAGCCCTTTGATTCCGCCCAGCTCTTGACCAAGAGCGGTTCGTGCGACTAAGTGCCGTGTATCTGAAAAACTGAGCCTTCCCATGTAAATTCCTATCTCTATCCCCTGATGTCGCACTTATAATTGAGCAATTAAGGTCGTTATAAATGTAACAGGATTTTTATTGTTATTATTTTGATGGTTAGAGCCCTCAGATAACTTAAGTGCAAAGGAAAATGAGATAATCTTTTCAATTTTAGCGAGAATATTGGAAATAATTAGCTATTTTATTTTGTGCTTGAGATATTCTAAAGTCTCGGTTAGTTTTTATACAATACACCAAAGCGCATGAAGACAATCTGAATGAGATTACTATATCAAGAGAAAATAGCTGAATCCGACGAAGGGTGTATAAAATCTGCGCAAATTATACTTATTCCTCCCCAATAATCAAGCACGAATGCATATGAACCCCCAGCATAATCAAGGTATAAGCCCCGAAGATATTGATATTCTTGAGAAAGAACTGTTTGATTTTTCTCAAAAATGGAAGGTGAATCAGTCGAAGCGCACCAATAAATGGCGTAAGATGTTATTTTTTGGTTTTGTAACGAGCTTAGTAACAGGTTTTTTGTTTCCACAACTTTGGTGGGTAGCAATCATATTAATTGCTTATTCTGCAGGGGCTTTATTTATGATCATTGATCAAGAAGCGAAAACAACCACTCAACTTATTAAGCATAAACATCAATTAAAATTGGCGCGGTTGTTGATAAAGTACGATTCTACACTGTAATCTAGAAAAAAACACCCAACCCATTAAGGCTGGGTGATTATTCTCCCTACACTGTGTTCTTGGAAGGATAACGAGCCGTTTATTTTTATAA
Organism: uncultured Cocleimonas sp.; assembly: GCA_964569685.1. Classification (GTDB taxonomy): domain Bacteria; phylum Pseudomonadota; class Gammaproteobacteria; order Thiotrichales; family Thiotrichaceae; genus Cocleimonas. Next base: position 3,293 of record CAZMWD010000132.1, read on the forward strand.
TTTTTGCTCGTTAGCACAGCGGTTGTATGAGTATAGGGTGCGCATTAACTTGTATCTATAGTACATTTGTACTATCTACCGTAGTACTCCATCAAACCTAACTTGTTGGAGTACTACGTCGAACTAAACAAAAATCCTCAATAAACTTTAAAGCAAGCCTTTTTTATAAGCACTTTGTACTGCGGCCGTCCTATTGCTTGCCTCTAGAATTCGAAATATTTCATGTAAATGCGCTTTTACTGTATTGGCAGAAATGCAAAGTTCATGTGCTATTTGCTTGTTTAGCAAGCCTTGAGATAACAAATTTAATACCTCTTGCTGTCTTGAGGTTACTGTTACTTGTGACGTTGTATAGACATTATCGCCTTGTTCTTGATAAGGCATATAAATATCACCGCCTAAAACAGTTTTTATAGCCGTTAGTAACACATCGCTATTGCTGGACTTAGATACAAAGCCAGAGGCTCCACGAGATAATGCTTTTCCCGTTGCGGAAGGTGATTCTGTTGCAGAAATCATTAAAACAGGTGACCATACATTTAATTTTTGTAACTTATCCAATAGAGTGTAGCCATTAATACCAGGCAGATTTACATCTAATAGAATTAACTCGGGGCTTCCATTCTTGACGATATATTGCAAGCTTGAATTGGCATCGCTTGCAAAATAAATCTCCGCATCTTGTTGCATAGATTCCAGTAAATACTTCATTCCTTCTGCGAATAATATATGATCATCTATAATCAAAATATTCATACGCTCCTCCTCGCATATTTGTAAATTGACAGTCTCTTTTTTATTAGTTGTTATTACACTAGTATAGTAAAGGTGGTTAATTTTTTTAATAAAAATTAAAAATGATTAACATCTAAGTTAAGAGTCGTTGTAATTGTCATATTAGCGAGTTTGTACTTAATTTCTGTGAACTAAGTCACAATATAGAAAAATGTAACCCATTATTGGTTTCTCATGTGATCAGCCACTTTATAAAAGGCATCTTTAAGTTGTTGGCGTAATGGCTCCTCTACCTGCTCATCTAAAGCCTGATTCATACAAAGCATCCATTGATCTCGCTGACTCTCATCAATAGCAAATGGTAGATGCCGACGACGCAACATCGGATGCCCGTATTTTTCAACATACAGTTGTGGGCCTCCCAACCAGCCACTTAGAAACAAGAACAGCTTCTCTCGCGATACACGTAAGCTTGTAGCATGTAATTGTCGAAGTGCTTGTACTTCATCTTTCTCACTCATCAAGTCATAAAAGCGATCTACGAGCTTGCGTACAGCGGGTTCTCCGCCGATTAAGTCGTAGTGTGGGGCGATAGTGGGGGATTGCATATTAGTATTTCCTGATATAGTAATAAAAGAAGTATAATTTAAACGCTATAACTTGTATAATCCGCGCCCTTACAGAAGCTTCGATATAACTAGAAGCTTATTAAACAAAGCTAACGAGTACAAAATCGTGATTGAAAATTTAAGAAATATAGCCATCATCGCCCACGTTGACCACGGTAAAACAACATTGGTAGATAAACTGCTTGAACAATCAGGCACATTAGGCGACCGCGCCAATGTAACCGAACGCATGATGGACTCGAACGAAATCGAGCAAGAACGTGGCATCACGATTTTAGCAAAAAACACCGCGATTACATGGGGCGATTACCGCATTAATATCGTCGACACACCGGGTCACGCCGACTTTGGTGGCGAGGTTGAGCGCGTATTATCAATGGTTGATTCGGTTCTATTGCTGGTTGATGCAGTTGATGGTCCAATGCCTCAAACCCGTTTTGTAACTTCAAAAGCATTTGCAATGGGCTTTAGACCGATTGTAGTTATCAATAAGATTGACCGCCCAGGCGCACGTCCTGATTGGGCATTAGACCAGACATTTGAGCTGTTTGATAAATTAGGCGCAACCGATGAGCAACTTGATTTTCCCGTTGTTTATGCATCTGCTATTAATGGTTATGCCGGTTTAGAAGAGGATGTTAGCGAAGGCGACATGACACCTTTATTACAAACGATTGTTGATAGCGTTAACCCGCCTGATGTAGACCCAGATGCGCCATTCCAAATGCAAATCAGTCAGCTTGATTATAACTCGTACACGGGTCTCATCGGCATTGGTCGTATTAAACAAGGCAAGATCAAAAAGAACTCTGTTGTAAAAGTCATCGATGATGAGGGAAAAATTCGTAATGGGCGTATCCTTCAACCCATGGGTTTCCACGGTCTTGAACGTATTGATGTTGACGAGGCACAAGCCGGCGATATTATTGCTTTCACCGGTATGGACAAACTGCATATTTCAGAAACAATCTGTGATCCTGATAATGTAGTTGCACTACCGCCTATGTCTGTTGATGAGCCGACGGTTAGTATGACCTTCCAAGTAAATAATTCACCGTTTGCAGGTAAAGAAGGCAAATACGTTACATCGCGTAATATTCAAGAGCGTTTGGAAGAAGAGTTATTACACAACGTGGCATTGCGCGTAGAGCAGGGTGATGATGTTGACAAATTCAAAGTATCGGGTCGTGGTGAATTACACCTTGGCATTTTGATAGAAAACATGCGTCGCGAAGGTTTTGAAGTGGCCGTTTCTCGTCCCGAAGTGGTTATAAAAGGCGAAGGGGATAATCGCGAAGAGCCTTACGAAAATTTAACCATCGACATCGAAGAAATCCATCAAGGCAGCATTATGGAGAAGATGGGCGAGCGTAAAGGCATGTTGCAAAACATGGAACCCGATGGAAAAGGACGTGTACGTCTTGAATATGTGATTCCCTCACGTGGCTTAATTGGCTTCCAAACAGAATTTATGACGCTGACATCCGGTACAGGTTTACTGTATCACGCGTTCGATCATTATGGTCCAATGGTTAAAGAAGATATTGGTCAACGTAACAGTGGTGTACTTGTTTGTAATTCAACCGGCAAGGCATTAGCCTTTGCAATCTTTAATCTGCAAGAGCGTGGCAAGATGTTTATCGAGCATGCGCAAGAAGTGTACGAAGGACAGGTTATCGGTATTCACAGTCGTGATAATGACTTGGTGGTAAATCCGCTTAAAGCCAAGCAGTTAAATAACATTCGTGCCGCAGGTACAGATGAAAACTTGATTTTAACTAAGCCAATCAAATTCACACTAGAGCAAGCACTTGAGTTTATTGATGATGATGAGCTAGTAGAAATCAC
>CAZMWD010000133.1:0-6451 GCA_964569685.1 uncultured Cocleimonas sp.
CTATTATCATAGTTTGTATGTACACTTTTGTAAATATTATTTAGATAGTCGTTATCTTAGCCGTTTTTCTTAATGGGTATGATTTCAGCACCTTGCTTTCCAGCATTCATCATTGCATTGGTAGCCTTTTCCATAGATTCACGTACAGGGTCATTATTCAACCTCGCATAAATAGCGGTAGTGCTTACATTCTTATGCGCAAGTGTTTTGCCAATAATGGGTAAGCTTGCGCCCGTGGTGGCTTGCCAGCTTCCGAGTGAACGTCTAAGGTCATGCAAGCGTAAATCTTTAATGCCAGCGCGATCTTTAATACGAATCCAACCCTTTTTTGGCTCAACTAAATGCCCTGATCTGCCTGTGCCAGTAAATACAAAATCACTGTCTTGTGATGCTCTTCTCTGTTCAAGTATTTGCATGGCAGATTTAGTTAAGGGTAGGGTGTGAGGTGTACCATTCTTGGTTTCAGGAATACGCCATTCTGCACGTTCAAAACTGATTTCATCCCATTGCATAGCGAGAACATTAGAACGCCTTGCACCTGTTAGAAGGCTGATAAGAATATAATCTCTGATAGTTTCGTTTTCTTCATCCGCAACGGCTTCAAAGAATCTTTGTAGTTCATCAGGTTGTAAAAATCTGTCGCGTGATACTTCTTTAAATTGTGTGACTCTCTGTGCAGGGTTAGCAAGTTCAAACATTCCCCAATCATCCGCTTTATTAAACATGACTTTCAATAATGCCAAAACTCTATTGGCTTGGTAATGTCCGCTGTTTTTGCCGATCTTTGCATGAAGGCTTTTAACGTCTTTCTTGCTGATATGTGAAAGCTTTTTATTATTCCATTGGCTTAGATGATTCTTATAATTCATTTCATCGTTGCTCCATGATTTCTTATGAGGCTTTGCATGAGTTTCAAGGTATTCATCAAACAGGTCTTTTAGTGTTAATTCTGCTCTATTCGCTCTAATGCCATCATTCGGATTTATTCCTTTCGAGATTAACCCATTAATTACATCGGTTTGCTTTTTGGCTTGTTCAACTGTCATGGCTGGAAAGTTGCCTAGTTTGACTCTTTCAGGTCTGCCTTTAATCTTACGGTACACCATGAACGTATAAGTGCCAGCTTTTGAAATGGTGAGTTTTAATCCTGTGGTTTCGGTATCGTGATAGGTGACAGTTTTATCAGAGGGCTTTAATGATTCGATTTTGCGCTTGGTGAACTTAAATTTATTACTCATGTATAACCTCTCAGGGTAGCAAAGTTTAATTTTGCTACCTATTTGCTACCCTAGGAATGAATTCAGGGCATATTTAAGATAACTAGATATAAGCTAATATTAACATAAGTGTTTGTTTTATAGTATTAAATATGTGTTTATATAAGTAGGTATAATTTGGTAAAATACACGGACTTTAAGACTCATAATCTATTGGTCGAAGGTTCGAGTCCTTCCAGGCCCACCATATATAAAAAGGCGATCATTTATGATCGTCTTTTTATTTGCTTATGTTTATAAAAATTCAATGACTAATTGACTATTCACTTTAGAAATAAGCTCTTGCCTATTCTCTTGTTGGGTTTGGCGGAACAAGTGCATTGCTGGATACCACGGATTCTCTTCACCTTTTTCCATCCAGTTCCATTCTGTATTTTTATTCAGTAAAACCCATGTTGGTTTACCCAAAGAAGCGGATAAATGCGCTATTGGACTATCAACACTAATGATCAAATCAAATTGTTCTATCAATGCGCCTGTGTGGGCAAAACTGACTAATTCGATATCTAGATTAGTAATTTTGTTTTTCTTAAGTAGTGTAGCTTCCTCTTTTTCTATTGATGTTTGAAGGCTATAGAAGGTAGTATTTTTAAGTGTAGTTAAAGGCAGTATAGTGTCTAAAGTTAAGCTGTCTGATTTTTGTTGGGATGTAGTATCGTGCCAATATAAAGCTATTTTTAACTGCTTTTCTGAATGCGTATTATCTGCCAAATTAGGTACAACAACTTCATTAGGGATTTGCCAATAAGGGGTTTTTACTGGTAGTGTTTCACGCGTAATTTTTAAAATATTGGGTAGTGACATCAACGGTATATATAGATCAAACGCATCTGTTTTAAGTTGGTTGGGTAAACGTACTTCATCAACCCCTTTAATTCCTTTAAAAAAGAGCCTGAACGATTCCGAGCATAAAACAATTAAGTGTTTGCATGATTTTTTCAACAGCGGGATAAAACGTGCGAATTGAATAATATCACCATCTGTTTGTTCGGTATGCACCAGTAGTGTTTTATTGCTAATGTCTTCGCCTTGCCATTGTGATTGAGCGCAATCCAATGCTTTCATTCCTGGTAGTTTCCAGCGCCATTCAAATGCTTCAAAGCCTGCCTGAAATTTTCCCTGACGTAATAATACCAACGCATGATTCACATGTGCGCTGGCATATTGTTGGTCAATTTTAATTGCCTTTTGATAATAAGATGTTGCTTTATCCCAATCGAGTAAACCTGCATAGGCAAGACCAAGATGATTCAATGCTTCTGCATGATTGGATTCGTGTTTGATGACTTGTTTAAAAGTATCTACGGCTTTCTGCCATTTTTCAGAACTCAGATAAATCATTGCAAGATTAAAAAGTGCTACGCTATTGTGTGGCGATTGTTTTAATAGCGACTTAAATTCAGCTATGGCTTTATCAGTTTCACCTTTTTGTGAATAATAAAACGCTTGTTTGATTTGATCTTGTATCGGGTCGGGTTTACTGAGTGCTTGTAAAGCCTCATCGGGGATAGAGTAAGTAGAAGCCAGTAATGGATCATCTAAGGATAAAATAGCAGGAAAACTTGAGGGTAATATTTGCACCGAAAAAATTTCCTGAACATCGCCCGAAAATACCACAAAACCAATCACTTGTTTTTCGATAATATCGACAATATAAACACCACATTGACGTTCATCACATCGCTTAGTTAATGGCAGGCCTGCAAAAACAGCCGTTTCTCTAACTTGCGATAAGCCAATCACCGCATAACGCCCAATAAAATCCAAACCACGGGTAAAACCGGGTAGCTCTATAAACGTTGTTAGTTTTCCAGTATCAATATCTACCGTTGCCAGCGAACCCGCACCCGATTCCAATACCCACAGTTGATCTTGGTACCATCGTGGAGAGTGTGGCATTGATAAGCCAGAAGCAATCATTTGATTGCTTTGAATATCCATAATCATGCCACCGCTTGCTTTATTTTCCCGCCAGCCAGCCGCTGTATCCGTTGTGCCGAGTGCTGTAACGTAATGCGGTTGTCCATCACGCATTGCCAGACCATTTAAATGACAACGATCGCTAAGATCATAGCCACTAATAAACGGCGGTTTCCACTGCGGTACAACACTGTATTCTTCGGATAGAGTACACAAACAAGACATTTTAGTATTCACCAACCACAGTTTACCCTCATCGGTAAAGCCCATTTCATGAATATCAATATCACCCGTAATATGAGTTTCACGCGGTAAATAACAGGCATTGTGTGTATCGTGTGGTTCTACCTTTGGTGCTGCATCCGCCATATTAAAATAATGGGTGAGTTGGTAGCCTGTGCCAACTGCCAGATGAGGTTCTTGTAACGCAATTCCCATCGGTTTTGGCATATCCACAAAGTGTGTATTTAATACGTCATCTTTCGAACGCAACAAAATTAACTTACCTGCTTGATAGGTTGAAACCGCAAGACTAATCCCTGTTTGTGTTATAAACTTAGGAAAAGTATGGGTGTGTTGACTGCTAAATGCTTCTGCCATTGTTATTCCTTAATATCTAATCAACCATGAGTACAAGCAGTATAGTGTAACTAAAAGCAATTGATACAACAGCTAAATGGTATTAGTTAACACAGTGCAAAATGATAAGCAGTTGTACTGCACAGTTAATGATATAACTTCTAGGCTATTCCAGCGCTAACCTAATGGGACTATATTGATTTAATTACTAGTTTTATGGCTTCTTTGTTTGGCGACAACGACCAATAAAGCGTATTATTTGACTCTCAGTAAATAAGTAGTTACTTTAGTTTAAATAGGTAGAGCGAAATAATAAAAATTAGAGTGATGCTTTACTAAAAAATCATTAATGCACTTACATTCAAAACTGGGGTTAGAATGAGTACTATTTTTTCAATATGTGGTAATCGGCGATCAAATTTAAAACTGTCATCGCTTTATCCGCTGTCAATTGCGATTACGTTAGCTTTATCAAGTATGGCTCAAGCTGCTACATTCACAGTAAGTAATATTAACAATTCAGGCGCAGGTAGCTTGCGTCAAGCGGTACTTGATGCAAATGCCTCGGCTGGTGCAGATCAGATTAACTTTAGTGTTGTATCTGGTTCTACAATCACATTGAGTTCAAGTGAATTGTTAATAACAGATTCGCTGAAAATCACAGGCCCTAGCGCGGGTAATTCATCGAGTATTACGCTTAATGGTGCAGCGAATTCCCGCGTTATTCGAGCAACCATTCCAGCAGGTGGGCATTTAACGCTAGAGAACATGACCTTATCGAATGGTCTTTTTAATGGTCGTGGTGGCGCATTGCGCATGGGTGGTTCGGGTACGGGTGAACTGGTTTTAAATCATAGCGTAGTGACCAATAGTCATGCTACGGGTTATTTCCACGAAGGTGGTGGTCTTTATGTTGAAAATGCACAGATTACCTTAAATAATTCGACGATCTCTAATAACACCACCAGCGGTAATAAAAGCCCCGGTGGTGGAATATTCGCCAATGAAGTCACCATTTCGCTGAATAATTCGACCATCTCGGGTAACTCAACCAGCGGCAGTCAATCATCCGGTGGCGGTTTGTATTCTGATGGTGCGGTAACGGTTAATAATTCGACTGTTTCAAATAACCATACAACAGGAAGTGCATCAACAGGCGGTGGGCTATATATTTTTCTGGATGTTTCAAAAAACCAGTCTGCGGTACTTAACCAAACGACAATATCAGGAAATACAACCTCAGGAAGTAGTGCGCATGGTGGTGGTTTAGCCGTGTTTAAAGGTGACACAATTTTAAACAATTCGACTATTACTAATAATACCTCGTCGGGAGCAGGTGGTGGTTTTTTTGCATTAGTACAAAGCTATTCTGTCTTTTTTAATAATACGATTCTTTCAGGTAATACAGGTTTTCTTGGTAATTTTTACGGTGCGCAACCATCGACCGGCAAGGTAAATGCTGATCATAGTTTGTTTGGTGATGCTTCTACAGAAATCACAGGCACTAATGTTATAAATAAATTTAGCAATAACCCCAGCCTTGGTGTTTTGCTGAGTAATGGTGGTGCAACACTAACGCATTTACCCAATACTGGAAGTCTTGCGCTTAACAACGGTAATAATGCCAAAGCAAGTGCATTTACGAATGACCAACGTGGAGTCGGCTACTTTCGTGTTCAAAATAGTGCGGTTGATATTGGAGCCGTAGAAAAACAAGCGACGGTGACCACACCGTTGTTAATTTCACCATTAGGTACGTCAGTTAACCCGCCTGTTTTTCGTTGGAAAAAAGTAACGGGTGCAAGCAGTTATACCTTATTAGTTAATGAGCTAGATAGAAATTTAACTAATCCTGTGCAAAAAATAAATAGTAATTATACCTCTGCACAAGCAGGCTGTACGTCATCACAAATTTGTGAAGTCAGCCCAAATGTTCGCTTTGCAATTAGCGCAGGTCAATGGTGGGTAACGTCACATAAAAATGGGGTGAATAATCAGAGTGATTCGGGGATTTTTTCGATTGTATTACCGTCATCATTGCCTCCGGTAAATCCAACGATTTCAACACCATCAGTGCCAACATCAACAGTAACAACAACAGAAACGCCAGCGAGTACTACAACGGCGGAATCACCAGAAGTACCGAGTACGTCGCAGACAGAATCAAATGGTGGTGGAACTTTGTCAAAAGGACTATTGGGCTTGTTGTTTTTATTAGGTTTGTTTAGACGATCTTATTTCAAAATAAATTTGTCACATCACAGTCAGTATTTTGACCGTGATGCCTAGACGAGTTTAGCCAAACGCTTGCATCGCCGCATTAACCGCCTTGCCCGAATCAATCTTAGCGCCCATATCAGTCATTACCGCATCTAACGCGCCTAAACATAACAATACATTAGTTTCATTACTTGCATGTCCCATCAAGCCAATACGCCAAATTTTACCTGCCATTGGCCCAAGACCGCCGCCGATTTCTAGGTTGTATTTATTTAATAATGTGCTTCGAACAGCCGCTTCATCAATACCTTCTGGAAGTGTGACTGCATTGAGTTGTGGTAAACGGTATTTTTCATCGACGAAGAAGCCTAAGCCCATTGCTTCGATGCCCGCTTTAAATGCTTGATGATTTTTATCGTGACGCGCCCAAGAATTTTCTAAGCCTTCTTCATGCA
>CAZMWD010000134.1:0-6404 GCA_964569685.1 uncultured Cocleimonas sp.
GAGAAGAACTGGTTTCCCAGACTTATCCTAAGCCGTAAATTTACAACACTTCTATATATTCTACTACAACCTCAGAGTTTTCTTTCTTACCCGTTATTTCCATCCAACTGATACTCGTTTAAACGCTCAAATTATAATCAGCCAAAATCGCTTTAGCCTCTTGTTGCTGCTCATCGTTACCTTCATTAATTACTTCTTGCAACATTTCTCGTGCGGATTGTTGATCATCGGCTTCGATATAGGCGCGTGCAACATCTAGCTTTATGCTGGTCTCTAACGACACCTCTTCGTATGCTTCATCAAAACCATCATTGTCAGCAAAAGCGGGAGTTGCAAAAGTATTAGCTTCGTTAACAACAGCGGCTTTCTTTCCTCCTAGGAAACGGCGTAGCAATAGCCATAAACCTGCAAAAAGAGCCAAGAGAGGCAGCAACCACAACAATTTCCCCATTCCCTGATTAGCCGAAATAGATGAATCATCTAAGGATTTATCGGTATATTTCGCCACACCAATATCACCTGCAACCGAGTTTGCAACTTCCCTTGTTGGTAGCTGTGTCGATGAATTCGCAGATGAGGTAGTAATAGTAGATTGACTACTACCTACGTTTTTATTTGTGTTATTTTTTAACGCATTTAATTGACGCTCTAAGGCAATATTTTCACGGGTATTTTCTGCTAATTCACTACGGGCTTCTTGTAGTTTTTGCTGGAATAAAGTATTACTTTCTTTGAGCTTTTGCGTTTTTTCTTGAGCCTGTTTTTCTAGTATACTTTTCTTCTTATCCTGTGAAATTACATCATTTCCATCACTCGTTTTTTCAGCAATTAAACCTTCTGGTTCTATGCTTTCTACAGCCTCATTCTGACTATTATTGCTAGCACTCAAATTAGCATCAAGATCAGATTTTAACTGAGCACTTAATTTGATACTTTGCTGTAATTTAGAATCTAAATCATTTAATTGTGTATCACTTAGTTGTTTCTCTTGTTTCAGTTTAGCTAATTGCGCCCTCAGTCTTTGACGCTCTTGTTCTATTGATTTTAGCTGTTTTTTTGCCTTTGTTAATTTTTTACGGCTGGCTTTCAACTCTTTTTTATTTACTGCCTTTTCCACACCTCTACTACTACGTCTTTTTTCCTGTGGAGGCCTTTGTGATAATCGAGGTGATGACTGAGGGGGTGCTTCTACTTGAGATATATCCTGCGACTCGGCTAATTCTTGACCGTCTTCTACAAACATCTCTACATCTTTTTCTAACTGACCTGCACCCAGTATTTTTAAATCTTTGCCACTCAATTCAAACTCTGATAATAAATCACTCGCTGAATCAGTTACTACAGCACCTACTACATTTTGGCTATTTTGATCGCCATCCTTTTGGGTACTTGGATCTTGGTCAATGATATAATGCTTAGTGCCACGCTTTAGGATTTTTTTTGCATCTGAGTGTGAGACTGCGTGGATATTTTCTTCACTGGGTAAAATAAGTCGGTACCCACGCTTTAAGCGATTTATATCGTTTTTGATAAAGGCACGCGGATTTCTAAAAAATATCTCGATCATTATCTGCTCTTGGCTTAATGAGCTATTGGGATATTCCTTAGCGACAATGCGTTTAACGCTATCGGATGATTGAACTCGATAGCGGGTGTCTGCATTTAGAAACGAAGCACTAAAAAGCAAAGCCATAAACAATAGGATTAACAGTATTGTTTTCCTCAAAGTAAAGCTGTGTAAAGAGCCGTATGAAGAACTATGTAAAGAACTTAAAAAAGTCTGATTATTTAAATGGGATTTCATTCTATATTTCGCTATCTATAAAGTATGTATGGGATAGATTATTGACTACCACGACTGTGAAACACTGAGTAATTTAGCCCAAACTTCAGGTAATTCCCCACCGCTTTCTCTCAATCGCTGAGTAAACCGGCTAAGTGCACCCTTATTTTTTGTGTAAGAATAAAGATTTTGAAGCTCATTAAGCACGTCACTATTATTTGTATTTCCCAGATAGGTATCTTCCAGCAAAGCCTGTGCTTTTACAATTTGCCCACTCTCTAAATTATAACGTGCTTCCGCTAGTTGGCTTTTAAACGCAGGTCGTGTTTGTAATAAATTATTTTCATCACTCTCAATAGGCTGGCACGTTTCACTTCTAAAAACGGCGCCCAAAAAACGCTGACAAGCTAAATTCTTATCCGTATTATCCATTAACCAACGCTGAAAATAGGTTCGGTCTGCTTGCACCATCACAGGGCTAATCAAATTAAACATGCGTTGGCGCAAAGAAAAGCCTTTTGTATCCAAACAAATAAACAAATCTTGTAATGCACCCGGAATAAATTCAGTTACATTATTGTCAAGTCCAAACAACAAACGCTGCGTATGCAACTTTAGGTTTTCAGGCTGGTGACTAACACGCAAAGTTAACGCACGCCAAATAGCTAGCGCATCATTACCCATAACATAATCTCGCTCGCGAGCTAATGAATCTGCGCGAGCTAATGAATCTGCGCGAGCTAATGAAGGTGTTGAAATAGTTTCTGTTGATTTATCAATCAATGGCTTATACCCGTATTTCCACGATAATGGTATTATACTGATTATCAAGTGCGTGTATATTTTTATAGATTTTTATAGACAAATTGGGGAATATCTCATCAAAAAAAGACAGTAAAAAGCCTGATGGAAATATCAGGCTTTAAATAAGTATAAAGAAGCTTTAGCACCTAGGAGCCTGTCCAAGAACTAGAAATTGACTGCAAATCCCAGAAACATCATAATCTGAGCTTATTGAGTTCGTTAAATAGAGTGACTATTCGCCTCTTTCAATAAACTCACCTTATAATATTTCTGAAATTTTCGTTTCAATCTTAGTTCTCGGACAGGCACCTAGGAGCCTGTCCGAGAAACCCTATATCCCATACAAAGGTTCTAAGAATACTAATTGACTATTTTTTGATTGAACAACTATTAAGACCTAACAAAGAATAAGGAGGACACCAACCAATCAACCCTGTTAACAAAGGCACTGCTCCCAGTAGATACCACGGACTCGGCGGATTACCTGTTGCCTGCCAAAGATAAGCAGCATAACCAAGGACTGCTGCACCCACTACAATTCTTAAAATACGATCTATTCCACCTACATTTTTCATATTTGTTTCCTTTACAATTAGAATGAAAGTTTACATAAATATACTACCTCTAAATTTTATTCTATGTATGTAACCAACATCACATAAGTAAAATATCTTTGTAACGTACTCCTATTACGCCGGCAAACTCTCGACCGCTTTCATCACATTTGAAAAACGCTCATGGTAATCTTTTGCTAATAAACCATTTAATGTCGCTTGATATGCTTTTAATTCCTCAGGAAATACAGGTGTCGGTGCCATTACGTGGCTCATCATTAATTCAAGCGCCTGATTACATTCATAGGGTTTACACCCCATTAATAATTCATAAAAAATGATACCTAGACTATATAAATCAGATGCTTGCGTACAAGGCTCACCCGACACTTGCTCTGGGCTAACATAATACGGTGAGCAATGTATCTCATCTTCGGTAATAAACTCTGTTTCCAACAATATGCCTTTTGAGACACCATAATCAGATAACGCTAACGAGCCATCTTCACGCAACATAATATTTTCGGTTTTAAGATCACGATGAATCAACCCCGCTTGATGCACACATTTCAATGATTCCGCAATTTCTTTAAACCATTCCAAGGCATGCGGCAAAGGCAATACACCACAACTTTTTAACGATTGGCGCAAAGTACCGTGATGCATATATTCCATTATCAGATAGAACGCTTGATCACTCATGCCTCCCTCAACTATTTTCACTAATCCGGTCGCTTGTAAGCCACATTGGGTTTCACTATTTTTAATAAAACCTTGAATTAAACGCACAGACAGTTGATCTAAAACATATTTAAAGCGTTTAATAGCAACCGTATTACCATCATCACTTATAGCGCGAAACACAATCGCATCCCTACCATCATGAATCACTTCTTTTAAACGCCACCCTGCGAGTTTTAATGGATATTTTTCAAGGTAGCGATGCAACTGTAAAAAAGTATCTAGTTTCCCACCTAGATCAGAACATTTCTCCCATAAAATTGCATCAATCCCAGCCATGTTTGCCCAACGCACGATTTTTTGCTCGTGCGTTAGGATTAATTCGTAATCTGATTTTTTTAAATCAAGTTGCTGGCTGTTATCAAGCGTAATCGTATGCAACGTTAATTTCGGAAAGTATTGCTCAAGCAATACCGTTAGATTCGACAAGATACTGCTACCCTTACTACTTCTTGCATCAAGAATATTTGATTTATCTACCCACAGCAAAGAACCAACCATGATTACATCCTATATTTTCAAGTGAAAATCTAAAAGCGCATTAAAAAAATATCTACATCTATTAAACCAAACAATAAAAGTGTAGAACAAGTTCGCTTTATTTTTATTAAAAATAGGTTTTTTTTATTATTCGGACTTGTCACAGTGGCATACCTCATTCATAAATTGACATTTACCTTAAAGTCAATATAATATCGCGCTTCGTGGAATTAGGTACAAACCTATTCCTCTCCTTGCTGTTTTTTACAACCACACTAAAACAATAAGTGTGGTTGTAAGTAAAAAATGGCCAACTTGTCCATAAGGAGCAAATATGAGACATTATGAAATCGTTTTTCTGGTACACCCAGATCAAAGCGACCAAGTACCCACCATGATCGAGCGTTACAAAAAGCTCGTCGAAGACAGCAAAGGCGCAATTCACCGCCTTGAAGACTGGGGACGTCGTCCACTAGCCTACCCTATTGTTAAGTTACATAAAGCGCATTACGTGCTAATGAACATCGAATGTGACAGCAAAGCCCTTAATGAGTTAGAAGATCTATTCCGCTTTAATGATGCGGTTCTTAGAAATCTAACAATTCGTCGTGATGAAGCTGATACTAAAAGCTCTCTATTAAGTAAAGAGAACGAGAAAAAAGCAGCCAAATCTAGACCACAAAGGAGTTAAGCCATGTCACGTAATTTTCGTCGTCAAAAATTTTGTCGTTTTACCGCAGAAGGCACCAAAGAAATAGATTATAAAGATCTAGACACTTTAAAAGCCTACATTACCGAAACCGGTAAAATTGTACCTAGCCGTGTAACGGGAACAAAAGCGAGATACCAGCGTCAATTAGCTACAGCTATTAAACGCGCGCGTTTCTTATCTTTGATTCCTTATACGGATCAACACAAGTAACACATAGTGAGGTCTTTGCACGAAAGATATGACGGATATAAAATGCTTGAATTGCCCCTGCTTTCCCAAAAAATTGACTCAATAGCCCTGCTATTAAGCTCATTTTTGAGAAAAACAGGTAAAATTACGCTATTTTTATCTCGCCATACACTCGTGCAAAGGTCTCATAGTATTTTGTACTAAAAAAGCCATGGCAAGTTTCATTATGGCAGGGCGGATGCAAGCGGCAATTTTTATTGTCCTTTCCACTTTAGTCTCCCTTGCGTTACCGCCGTTGGCTCTTTTTACCAATGCCGCTATCGGCTTGATTACACTCAAGCAAGGTTGGCAACAAGGCGTATTATTTGCCTTATTGGGTAGTATTTTAATAGCAGGTGTTGCTGTTTTTTTAAAACAAGAACCAAGTGCTGGCTTAACAGCCGGGCTTGCTAGCCTGCTACCGATTGTACTGATTGCCAGTATTTTAGCCTTCAGTCGATCATGGGATAAGACATTACAAGCTACTCTATTATTGACTTGCGGTGGCGTTTTGGTGTTTCACATGATTCACCCAGACACAACAAGCTACTGGCAACCCATATTAGAAAAATATAAACCAGCGTTACATCAGATTTACCAGCTCTCTGACAGCAAGATGGATGAATACATCACTCAAGCTGCTAGCTGGGCAACAGGGACATTTGCTGCCATATTCGCACTCTTTGGGATACTCTCTCTTATTGTCGCAAGAAATTGGCAAGCAATGCTGTATAACCCCGGTGGATTTGGCGAAGAATTTCGTAATATCCGCATCGGCAAACCAGCCTCTATCGCATTATTAATAGGTATTGTTATTGCGGTATTCACAGGGCTTCAACTCCCTATTGAGTTAATTATGGTGGGTATTGCGGTATTTATGTTTCAGGGTTTATCACTGGCACACAGCATCGTAAAACGATTCGATGCCAATGGTTTATGGTTAGTAGGGCTTTATGTCCTGATGTTTTTATTATTAGTACAAATGATTGTTTTGTTAGCAACCTTTGGTATTATCGACAACTTTGCAGACTTTAGAAAGAAATTTGCAAAACGCTGATACAAAAGCGCTAAGGACTCAGGATTAAATAAGATGCGGAACTTG
>CAZMWD010000135.1:0-6310 GCA_964569685.1 uncultured Cocleimonas sp.
CGGGTAATGTTAATTTAGATACCAAAATGGCGCTGGCACTTGAAGGCTTGAATAGGTCGTCAATGAACGGTGGTGGCTTTTTCAATGCCGTTATAAAAGACATGATTTTACCAAGCCAATATGAAAACATTAATATCGCATGGTCTCAAACGGGGCTAGATGGAAGTATAGATGTTGCAAATGGTGCTGTTACTCGACCAGGTGCTGCAGGTGTAGATGCGACAGGAAAATTGAAAGCTAATACAACGGTATCATTCCGAGATGTAAACAAGACGGGTGATAAAGAGTTTGATATATCCGTTCGTAAAACGCCTCTAGCGCTTCCAGTAGCAAAAACAATAAAATCGGCAGAGGGTGGTGCTTCATACCCAGCAGGTAACGTAGACGGCAATATTTTTGTAGCTCCCGTTAGATTTAAAAACGCGGGTGATCAAAACGTATATGGGTTTAGCAGTGTTGAAGTACTTTCTTCAGGTAACTTGGCAATCAGAACAGGGACAGCAGATGCGCCTAAAATCTATGATGCTAACGAAGATATTGTAGCCGTCGGCATAAATGGTTCAAACGTAATTGGCGTAAGTAAAGCATTGAATGACAACGGTCAAGCAAGAATATTTACCGTAGCAATGAGTGCGACAGGCGTTATGGATGATGCTGTGCTCAATTCAATTAACATCACATCAGGTGATCCAATACACCGAGCAACAGGTTTTAATCATGATCAGTCTATTGTTGCGGTTATGATTAAAAAGCTGGATGAAACCTTTATCACGGAAATATATTCAGTCAATGCCGCAGGTGATATTGCCTTTGTTAGAACCATAGCAATGGCACCAGGTAAAGAATTTGGATTCCATGGCCCTGTTGCAGTTAATGATGATGGTACGGTTGTTTACCAAAAAGAAAGTGGCAATACAGGCATACACTCATCAAACGCTGGTGGTCAACATAAATTTGTTGCATTAGAAGAAACAGCCCGTGTTTGGTATCACAATGGACGTTTGTTTGTGAATACCTATGAAGGCAATGTGATGAGCTACAACGAGAACCTTGGATCTAAAAAGGAATTTAGTACAGGAACCGGTGGTCGCATGTACGGTGGAGCAGGAAGAGGAAATTACTTCTTTTTACCTGTGCAAAGATCCACGCCTGAACTTAACGGCATTTATCAGTTGGAAATTCAATCAGACGGTAGCTTAAAAGAGATTGCTCTATCTAATTCACCAACGGATAGTGACGGCCCTGATAGATTTACTGTGTCTGGTGATGGTGATACTTTGTTTTACAGTTACCGTGTAAGAAAAGGTGATAACAAAGGTAGATGGTTTGGTGTAGTGAAGATGCCATAAGGCTAACGCATTATCTAACCTAAGTTTGCAAATATAGCTGGGAGACAACATCCCAGCTATTTGCTTTTTTGTAACTGTAGAGGCTTTCACAAGCGTTATTGTTGATTAAAACTACTTGAATTCATCTTTTTTCTAGTTCTCAGTCATTTAGCAATTTTATTGAAAGTGTTTTACTTTTAATAAATTAAACTATTAGGCTTTAAGATTTATTAAAATAGCTAACATTCACGTCAGGTTTTTCTCTTCTTAAACTATCTTGTAAAAAGTTTCATGGAGAAAATTATGAACAAACTATTATTCACGTTATTTATTTTATCTTTGAGTGTTAATACCTACGCTTATAAAGTAGGTGATACCATTTCCCCAGCCTCGGCTCAACATTTAAAACTGAATAAAAACGGTATTTCTGTCGTCAATTTTTTTGCGTCATGGTGTGTTTCTTGTAGAAAAGAACTCCCGCTGATTAATAAATTAAGCAAAACGATTGGTAGCAATGTTTCAATTATTGGTGTGGGCGCTGATGAAGACTTAAAAGAAGGTTTGGCTTTTCAAAAAGAATTAGGTTTAACGTTTTATATTTACAACGATGTCAGTCAAAAAGTGATTGCCAATTTTAACCCCATAGGCATGCCAGCAATGTACTACATAAAAAATAATAAGGTAATAAAAGTTCGTGTGGGTGCTATTGATCATATAGACACTGTGATTAAACAAGACTTGAAAGCATTATAATGAAAAAGATAAAATCAAATTTTGCAGTCTTATTATTCGCCCTTTTCAGTGTTTCACTCCAAGTAGCTTGTTCCTCTAATGTGAAATCATGGGAAAAAGGAATATTGGCAGAAGATCGTATGCAATTAGGCGGAGGTAATGCTCCCCTATTAAAAGTCAATGAGCATACATTTACGTCTAAAGAGGCCACTTTTGGTGGTATGGGCATCGGTGGCGGAGGTTGTGGATGCAATTAGCCAAAAAAGTTGTTTTAAGTGTTATTGCTACATCGGCTACTGTTCCCACTATTCTTAATGCTGCTTCTGGTGATAGCGTTAATTTAAAGCATATGTACTACACCGAAAGTGACGACCGTATTGATATTGATTTTACACTTTTAGATATTAAAAAAGACTTTGGTGCAGATTACAGCCTTAGTATTTCGGCCTCTCACGATACGATCACTGGTGGCACGCCCGTTTGGGATTCTGTCTCTGGTGGTTCTAGTGTCGCGAATTCAGATGCGGTTTCGGGCCCTAGCCCCTGTGTTGACGAAGCGGGAAAATATGTCTGTGTGGATACAAGAACAGACGATATTATTGGCGATGGTTTTCTTACGTCTAAAGATCATATTTATAGAAATGCCGAGATTACCGATATACGAAAAGCACTTTCTACCAGCTTAACCAAAAGAACGGAACGCCGAGATGAAATAACGGCAGGCTTAAGTTATTCAAAAGAATCGGATTACGCAAGTGTCGAAGGTGCTGTCGGTTATTTACATAATATAACTGAAAAAAGAAACCGCTCCATTTCTGTCGGACTATCCCATCAGGAAAACGAAGCGTATCACTACCGTGATGATGATTGGAAAGGCATTCAAATTACTAACTTTCAGGTGGGTTATACGCATACTGTCTCTAAAAAAACCGTTGCACAGGCTAACTTTTTTGCTATTAAACAATCGGGTGTTTTAAGTAATCCCTATCAAACCATTGTAAGAAAGTTTGATGTTTCTTTAACGGATGATCCCTTTTACAAATATTATTTAGCAAAAGAGTTACGACCCGATAATAAAAACATAGCAGGTTTAACCTTTAATGTAGCCTCTAAAGTACGTGATAATACGGCTTTGCATGGCTTCTATCGTCTCTATAAGGATGATTGGGGGATACTTTCTCATACCATCACAAGCAATGCTCATATCGAATTAGGAAACAATTGGGCATTGGCGCCTTTGGTGCGTTTTTATAAACAAAGTGGGGCTAGTTTTTATAAAAATCATAAGAGTAAAGATTATACCTTTAACCAGACGAGCTTCGGCTCAGCAGATGAGCGATTGGGCGCTTTCCATTCAATGACCTATAGTCTTGGTCTTGAAAAGAAAATTAATAAAAAACTGAAACTCGATGCATTTGCATCTACGCAAAGTCAATCTTATGGTCTGGACTTTAAGTGGGTGCATGTTGGTTTAAATTACTCTTTTTAAAAGACAAAAATTATGAAGCATATATTTAAAAAAAATCTTGCAAAAAGAATTGTACCTCTTTGTTCTGTCTTATTATTAAGTGCTTGTGCAACAGAAACGAAAGATGAATTCCGTGCACAAAGCAATTTGATACCTGAAAACCCTGGTCGACCTGACTTTGTTGATAAAGGCGGTTTAACAGGTAGAGTGATTACTGACAAATATATTGCAGGTGCAGTGGTTTGTTTTGATGAAAATAAAAATGGGTTTTGTGATCTTTCAGAAGCACGTGAGGAAAGCTTTGAAAACGGTGCGTTTTCATTCTCAAAAGCGATTTCTGATACAAAACAAAATACGACTCTGATTGCACAAATATCCATTACCATTCCAGATAATAGCGCTGATAGTGGCACGTCTACCCAAAAAATTGTACTCAGTGCTAACCAAGTAGACAGCAATCAGCCCCAAATGATTACACCTTTTACCACACTGGTTGTTAATGAACAGCTTTACAATCCTTATGCTAATGCAAACCAAACAGATGCAATATCTTATTTAGCGGGTACTAATCTTGTAGGAAAACCACTACTAGAAGGTGAAGATTATATTGCTTCAAATAATGCAACCGCAGTAGCGAACGCAACTCACCTAGTTGATGCCTTTACGCAGGCTTTTAGCATAAAAGAAAGTGATCCTTTTTTTGCTATTGCCAATGTGGTTGATAAAGTGGTTAAAACAAAAAACCTAGAAATCAGCTTAGATTCATTAAATCCTCAAAACAGGCTTGATCAAAATCTTTCATTAACCGACCTTGATAGAACAACTTCTTGGGTAAAACTGGATGATGATGAAACAGGGATGGGCAGTCGTTTTGCAAAGGATGTAAAGAAAGTGGTTAGTTATTCAAAATGGCATAATAAACTCACTATTCTAGATAGTAGTAATGTTAATGTTGCTCCTATTATTCTGGATAGTGATAAATTTCTTTTTGTAGATGATATAAGAGATGCAGTGGATGCTAACACGGGCGCAAGCGAACAAGAGCTTACCCAGCTGAAAGTCACTAACGATGGTAATACAATCTATTCGATGCTGACAAAATATAAAGATGATAGTAAAAACATTGGTGTCGGAGCATATATTTCGGATATTTCATCATCAACCATTCCCACTACAATATTTGCTACTGAAAGTAATCTGTCCCATTTTTATCACTATGAAGATATTACAGATATTGCCTTATCTCCTGATAATACAATTTTTGGGGTGTCAGGAAATGATAAAAAAATAATCTTATTTGATGCCGGAAATTTAAGTTCACCCACGCATGATATTAGTAGCAGTAAACGCGTAAAATCGATTACTATTAGTCAAGATAATAGCTTGGTTTTTGCAGGTCTTTCGAAGAAATTTGACAACAGCCTTGGTATTTTTAGTGTCTTAACAAAGGATTTATTAGGAGAATTTTCTCTTGATAAACATCCAACAGTGATACTACAAATAAATGAAAATGAGATATTTGTTGCCTCTAATGATGATAACAAAATTTTTCATCTGGATATTTCTGACAAAAGTAATATAAAACAAGTAGCACTTCTCACCGCTACGGAAAAAGTGAAAGACTTATCACTTAGTAATGATGGTCAATATTTAATATCAACTCTTTCACTAAAACAAGTGAATGCGTTTGATTTAACTAATACCTCTAAAGTTGCAGCTATTACTCTTGATGACGTCGTCGTCAGTGCTTTTGATGTTAATGAAAATACCATTGCAATCACTTATGGAACCAATATAAGCTATTTTAATTTAATTGAAAGTGATAGTAGCAACCTAACTGACATTGAAAAACAAGCATGGGAAAATGAACATCGAAAATAAAAAATCGCCGAAGCACTTTAGTGAAACCTTTGTTTCCATGACCACACCTTGCACGGTTCAAATTTATGATGGAACGAATGAAAATGCAAAACGGTGTTTTCAGGCGATCAAAGAACACACACTGTTATTAGAAATAAAATACAACTTTTACAATGCTGCTTCCTATTTAAATCGCATCATAAACAATCGAGAAAAGAACAACGTTAAACTTGACCAGCAAACCTATGATGTTTTAAAAACAGTCAGAGAGCTGACTAAACAAACCAATGGTCTGTTTGATATCACCATGGGAACATTAAAGCAGTGCTATAAAAAAAAGACTATCAAAGAAGTGGAGCAATGCCTAAAAAAACTGACACCTGCGACAGGCTTGGAGAGTTGGACGCTAGATAATGGCTACCTCATTTTTAATAACCCTGAGACACGAATTGATTTAGGCGGTGTTATTAAAGAATTTTCTGTCGATGAAGGTGCAAGAATCGTACGCGAACACGGTATTAAGTCAGCTATTGTAAATTTTGGTGGTGATATTCATACGATTGGACAAAAATCACCCAATAATGATTTTTTAGTCGGGATTAAAAATCCCAAAGATCCTCTTAAAAATCTCGTAACAGTCAAATTAAAAGATCAGGCTCTAGCTACCTCTGCGAGTTATGAACGGAGTACCCAAATAGAAGGCAAAGAATTTTCTCATATTCTAAGTCCCTTAGAACAAAAAGAAGGTATTATTTCAGCCACTATTATTTCAGATAGTACACTTAAAAGTGGTATTTACAGCACTGCTTTCATGATCAGCACCCGTATTGAAATTCCTGAAGATCTGAAAGTAGTTCTTATCGATAATGAATTAAAGTTACATCAAAATATACATCAGTAGACAAATATGGGCGTTATGTCT
>CAZMWD010000136.1:0-1325 GCA_964569685.1 uncultured Cocleimonas sp.
TAATCTAATGAGCCAAACAGACAAACAAGCAATGGATGTTTTACAAGAAATCGCCTTGCAAGGAATTACCGAACAACGCAACGCAAGACGATGGAGCATATTTTTTAAATTCCTCATCGCAGGGTATCTTATAGCAATACCTCTATTTTATTACTTTGCTCTTAGTGGTGGCTTTGGTTTTGGTAAGGATAAAGCGGATACCTACACTGCTGTTATTAATATCGACGGCGCAATATCGGCAAGCTCGGAAGCGGGCGCTGATTCTATTATCCCTTCCTTGCGTGCAGCCTTTGAAGATGAAAAAGTCAAAGGAGTGATTATTCGTTGTAATAGCCCGGGTGGTAGCCCTGTGCAATCGGGCTATATTTATGATGAGATTCGTCGCTTGCGAGAAAAGCACAAAGACAAGCCTGTTTATGCAGTCACCAGTGATATTTGTGCCTCAGGTGGTTATTACATCATTGCTGCCACTGATAAAATTTTCGCCAGTAAAACCAGTTTAGTCGGTTCAATCGGTGTGCGTATGGATAGCTTTGGTGTTGTCGGTTTAATGGAAAAGCTGGGTGTAGAAAGTCGAAAAATAACAGCAGGAAAGCATAAATCTTTGCTCGACCCCTTTAGCCCACGTAACCTAGAAGAGGAAGCGTTTCTTAAAAAAATGCTAGCGACCACCCATAAACACTTTATAGATGCGGTTAAAACGGGTCGTGGCGACCGCCTAAAAGATGATCCCGATATTTTTAGTGGTCTCATCTGGACAGGAGAAGATGCTAAAGAGCTAGGACTCGTTGATGCGTTTGGCAGTGCATCTTATGTCGCGCGAGAAGTTATTAAAGCAGAAGAACTGGTTGTTTTCTCACAAAAGAAAACTATTCTGGATCGCCTAGCGGATAGAATGGGTGCAAAAATAAGTACCATGATAATGCAGAGTGATGGTTGGCGATTAAAGTATTAGAAGGGTTTTCACTATAAATCCTTAGAAATCCACTTTATTTGAAACTCGATTTCTTCTTCGCCATCTTCTCGTTCATGTTCAATACTGTAATTCGCTCGAACGGGTACATAGATTCGTTCACCTGCTATTTGAATTTCAAACTGTTCGCCGTTTTCAAGCGCATCGGCAAGGCGACGAAGTTTTGCAATAAATTCTGGGAGCGGATAGGTTTTTTCGATGTCTCTTTCTGTTTTGTTGACCATGGTAAATTCCTCTTGCGGGTTATTTGTGAATAGCTGTCTGGATAAAAAATTACTTATTCAGGCAACCATTTCCCGTTTCTCAGTTATATTCAATTATTCTTGATCACATCGGTAATCATGAGAGTGTC
>CAZMWD010000136.1:1425-6298 GCA_964569685.1 uncultured Cocleimonas sp.
TGTCTGTAGTATTTTGTTTTCATCTGCGGTGCGTTTTTCATTCTCTGTTAGTACTTCTGCTTGTGTCAGTAATGCTTGTGCACGTAAAGGTGGCAGTGGAATAACCAATTTTTTAGTGACTAATGTACTTAATAGCTTTTGCAGTGCAATTTTTGCCTCTACTGTTTTACCTGCATCAATCAGTGGCACGACAGCTTTAAGCCCTTCTGGATAAGTGCTTAAAGGAATACTGGTGGTACTTATCGTCATATCACTCGCCAATGGATGAAGTAATATTCTGGCTTTTTGAAGATCACCTTCTTTCAGGTGTTTTTCTGCTGTTTCAATCTTCTTTTTTATGGTGTCTGTATCGCCCTGAATATTATGTACCGTTTTCATGACATGAATAGGTTTTAGCCCTAGTGTAGGGTCGCGCTTTAAGGTTACAGCTATCTTACCGATAGCGACTTTAATGGCAGCTACTGCATCTTTAGGCAACTCTTTTTCAAGGGCAACCAATGCTTCGTTGCTTTTAACAACGGCTTCCAATGCATCGGCGACAATACTTTGACGGAGCTTATCAACTTCAGCATCCACCTTCTCTTCTGCGAGGATGTATTCTGCGGGTTTGTTAGGCCCTTTTTTTACACTTTTATCCGCTTCATTCTTTGTTGTATTCTCATCTACCTTGCCATGTTCATGCTTGTGATCATCTGTTTTGCCATGTGCGTGCTCTTTGTTGTGATGATTTGCATGTTCTTTGTTGTGAGGCTCTTCAGCGAATGCTGGTGACACGGCAATCAGTGCCAAGCCTAAAGTGGCTGTTGTTAAATACTTATTCATTATTATTCCCTCTCGTTTAGTTTTTTGATTTTAATGGTTGTTATTGTCTTTGTAAGTCGCGTTGCCGTTCAATTTTGCGTACTACAGTACGACCTGCGCGATCAATTGCACGGTTAATGGCAACGTATAAATCTGCTTCAATATCTTCAACAATGACATCAGGCAATTCTTTAAGCACTATATGTAGGAGGCAAAGCTTATCTTCGCCACCGCGTGGGCCGTTAATGTCTGATAAACGTATGACCACCTTTTTGATGTGCTCATTGCAACAATTCAAGGTAGACTGTAAACGCTGTTCGGTATGGTTTTGAATAGCATCGGTTAGATCAAAATGAAGTGCTTGAATATCTATTTGCATAATTTCCTCCTTCCACTAAGTGAACTTGTTAACTTATTAAGGTAATACTAGGCGTATTAAAAAATGTTTAAAAGTCGAATCTTATATGTGAATAGCTCGGTATTACCGAGGTATTTATTTGCTTTGATGGCAATTAATTTATATGCTGAGGTCTCAATCTAGTTATCATGGATTAAAGCGCGTAAATACGAGCGATATAGAGAGTAAAAACATGTTGGAATTACTACAAAGCGGGTTAATGAATCAGGGTCTTACAGAGAGCCTTTCATTTTATGGTGCGCGCACGATTACACTGACGGGGACACTGGCTTTAGCGATTATCGCCGGCTTTATTGCAAAACGTTATATAGTGGTGGCGATCAATTATCTCTTGTCGCTTATCTCTAAATCTCGCGCTAAGTGGCACGAGGCTTTATTACGTCAAAAAGTATTAACGCGACTCGCGCGTTTGGTCCCCGTTGTGGTGGTTTATGATCTTATCCCGGTTGCACTGGAAGGGCATGATGCATTAATCTCAATAATACGAAGTGGACTGTTGATTTACATGGTTATCTTGATGGTGCTGGTGTTGAGTGCTTTATTAAATTCAGCAGAGGATGCTTACAAGAATTATCGTGGGATCAAAGCAGCGCCGATTAAAGGGCTGATTCAAGCATTAAAAATAGTGCTGTATTTTCTGGCAACGGTTTTTATCGTATCGCTGTTGTTAAATAAAACCCCAATTTATTTGCTCAGTGGTATTGGTGCGCTTGCGGCGATAATGATGCTGGTTTTTCGCGATGCTATTCTTGGTTTTGTAGCAGGTATTCAGTTAGCTGCCAACAAAATGATTGCGGTGGGTGACTGGATAGAAATCCCTAAATACGGTGCAGATGGTGATGTGCTAGAAGTTGCACTAACTACGGTTAAAGTACAAAACTGGGATAAAACCATCACCACGATTCCAACTTATACCTTAATTAGTGAATCATTTAAAAACTGGCGGGGAATGTCTGATTCTGAGGGGCGGCGCATTAAACGCTCGCTAAATATTGATATGAACAGTATCCGATTTTGCGATGAAGAGATGTTAAAACGCTTTGCTAAAATTCAATATATCTCCGCATACGTTGAAACCAAAAAACGTGAATTACAGGATTTTAATCAATCTAAAAAAATTGATAACGTCAGCTTAGTAAATGGTCGTCGTATGACAAATGTGGGAACATTTAGGGCATATATCGTTGCTTATTTAGATAATCACCCAATGGTTAATCGAGATATGACCTGTATCGTAAGGCAATTACCCTCAACTGAGCATGGCTTACCCATTGAGATTTACGTGTTTAGTAAAGACAAAGAGTGGGCAAGCTACGAAGCGATTCAAGCGGATATATTTGATCACCTTTTAGCGGTCGTAAAAGAATTTGATTTACGCATTTATCAAAGCCCTACAGGTTCGGATTTTCGTAATACCCTAATCTCCAGATAAAAACGCAATAAATACCTTCATAAATAGGCGAGTATATTTGCTATACTCTTCGTAATTTACGAATAATAAGATACTAATAAATGATTAACTATAAACATTTGCACTACTTCTGGGCTGTGGCTCAAGAAGGAAGTATTACCAAAGCCAGCGAACGTCTTTACTTAACACCTCAAACTATCAGCGGGCAACTCAGCTTGTTGGATGAGCATTTAGGTGTGAGTTTATTTAAAAAAGTAGGGCGTAATCTAGAATTGACTGAAAGCGGACGATTGGTATTAAGTTACGCTGATGAGATTTTTTCCTTAGGGGGTGAACTAGAAGATGTCATTCATCAATTACCTGCTAAACGCCCGCAGGTATTTCGCGTAGGCGTGGTTGATGTAGTGCCTAAGTATATTGCCCATGCCTTGCTTGCACCCGCATTAGCAATGGATGAACCGGTACGTATGGTGTGCCGTGAAGAGGATATACATTCGCTCTTGGCAAAATTATCCATTCACAAACTGGACTTGGTGATTTCTGATCAGCCCATTCCGCCCACGGTAAGCACTAAAGGCTTTAATCACAAGTTTGGTTCGTGTTCTATCAGTTTTTTCGCATCGGAAAAAATGCAAAAACAATTATCGGGCGACTTTCCTAATTGCTTGAATAATGCACCGCTTCTTTTACCTAGCAGTGTTCATCAATTACGTTCTGCCATTGATCAATGGCTAGATAAAAATCGGCTGCATCCGCGCATCATTGCCGAGTTTGATGACAGTGCTTTGATGAAGGCATTTGGGCAGGAAAGTGCAGGAATATTTGTGGCACCTGCGGTTATTAAGGATGAAATTGAGCGCCAATATAAATCAAAACAAATTGGTTGTGTCGATGAAATTAAAGAGACATTTTACGCTATTTCGGTAGAACGTAAAATCACCCATCCTGTGGTCGCTGAGTTATTAGAAACAGCACGTGAATCCTTATTTGCTAATAAATAGACCTTTTAATTATTTTGCAACATTTACAACATTTACAACATTTACAACAACAGGAGAACTTGAGTATTTTTTATCTGTCCTATTCTCTAAGTTGCTTTTTAGGATATATTTTAATTGAATGACTAGAGGTTAAAAATGAAAAATCACAAAAAAACTAACGTGTTGTTTGGCGTATTAATACTTACATTACTTCAATTGTCCCCCGTATTTGCACTCTCAAACGATGGTGAAATCAAGCAGGCTGTTAAAGAGTCGATTACAAAAAATGAGCAATTAAAAGGTGCCGAAATTGTTGTGGGAGTAGAACAACGGTTAGTGGTACTAACAGGACACGTTAGACTTTATGAGCAAAAATTAGTTGCCGGTCGTATTGCTTGGTCGACACCCGATGTGTTTGAAATAGATAATGAAATAAAGGTCATACCAAAAAAACCATTAACTGATGCGGAAATAATTAGTAAAGTGAAACAGATACTAAAAAAGTATCCGATGTTCCAAAATATGAATCCGAAAATTAATGTTGAAAAGGGCATTGTATCTATTGAAGGGATTTTTTCTAAAATTAGTGCGCCTATGTTTTTGAGGCATAAAGTAGCAGAAATTGAAGGTGTGATTGATATTAAAATAATCCCTCAGTTACTTGATAAAATTAATAAAAAGTTAATGAGTTCGTTATAGTAAATTACACTATGGGGCATGCATGAAATAAGCTAGAATATTCAATTTATTTCATGCGCGTTCCTAATTAATGTTCCTAATTATTAATCGTCTCATAAGTATTTATTCAATATATATTGTCACTTTGGGGAACATAATACTAAAACCTAGATCCTGCAAGTGATCACGCACATATAGCATTTATGCCCTGTGGGTGCAAGCTATTGATTCGTATGGCGATATTTTATTTTTCGGGAATATCAATAAGTATTCCACTCAAATAAAATTCACTCTACAAATCAATAATATGCACTATATATGCATGTTCACTTGCAGGATCTAGGTAAAATAAAAAATACTTTTTGGGAATATTAATATATTGAGACTTCTTTACGAGAGATTTGATATTATCCTCAGCGCTAAACCATGTTTCAAACAACACAACCTCTAAACTAGAAAGTATTTATTTATAACAACACATGACATTCTTATCCTTTAACCTGCCAATCATTGCCTTATTACCTTTTGCTTTTGCTATTTTAACGGCATGGGTTGCTCCAATCCATCGTCGCGCGCCTGCTTGGG
>CAZMWD010000137.1:0-6270 GCA_964569685.1 uncultured Cocleimonas sp.
GCATAGGCATGGTGTTTATCAATACTGCCGTAATAGGGTTGCCATTCCCTGATAAACCCTGTTTTATCGGCTTTATCTAATTCAATAATAATGGGTAGTAAATCAAGCTTTAATTCTTTTGCTAATGCTGTCACTTCTATTGATTGAATCAGCTTTGGGTATGAGGCGGTCAATTTTTCTTTATCGGTTTTATTCTGTTGCTTACCTAACACAATAGCGCGTGGCTGTTGTTTCATTACCCCTAAAATAGTCACTATGCTTTCATCAATACTTATATCAGGAATATTATCCCGAGTATTTTGATACGTTATCCATCCTCTGTTTACCATGACTGCTTTGTTTGAACCATCCAATAGAAAAGCAGTGAGAACGTGATAACCGGCTCTTCCTTGGTGTGTTCGGTTGTCTAATAAATATTGATGCTGACTATCGTAACGACCTGTTAAAGTAGCAGAACGATAAATTTCTTTTGAAAAATCATTGTTATCAACGTTGTTTGCCATCCTATTTAGTTTTAAGGGTGCTTTTAGTTGTGCTTGTTTCACTCCATCATCAATTTCACGTTTTTGATCCGCGCGATCTAATTGCCATAAACCTAACGATATAAAAAAAGGAATCAAAATAATGCTTGCTAACATCGGTATCACGTTAGGAGAAAATAGGTAGTTTCCAATCTGGAAGCGAATCATTTTTAAAGATTGCTTACTTTAAGCAACGCCAGCAGGCTTTATCCACCCCATCCAAAATGAAAAAATTATCACAAGGAATAAAGCAATGGATAACCCAATACGCAGGGTTAATGCTTTCACCATACGTTTTGAATCACCGCCATCATTCATCATGTAATACAAGGCTGAGCCAAGGCTATAAATGATAAAGATAAAAAATACTAAAATGACGTAATTCATATATTAAGATTCTTTTTCGTGTAACGGTTATAGCCAGTAAACGACAATAAATAAACCTAGCCATACCACATCCACAAAGTGCCAATACCATGCAACGGCTTCGAAACCAAAGTGGCGATCTTTCCTAAAGTGTCCACGAATGGCGCGCATCAATATAACGATGAGCATAATGGTTCCTAGCGTTACGTGTAGACCATGAAAACCTGTAAGCATAAAGAAGGTACTACCATAAATGCCGGAGGTGAGTTTTAGATCAAGGTGCTGATACGCTTCATAGTATTCATAGATTTGTAAACCTAAGAAAATAACACCCAATACAATCGTTGCAATTAATCCACCGATAAGACCAGAACGGTTTTTATTCATTAAAGACCAATGTGCATAGGTAAGCGTTGCGCCACTGGTTAATAAGGTGAGGGTGTTAATAGCGGGGATTTCCCATGCACCTATGATTCCTTTTGGTACCGTAAAGTTAGTGGGGTCTGGCATGACGAGTAACGGCCAAACAGATTTAAACTCTGGCCATAAAACCTCACCGGTAAAGAGATTATTGCCTTCGCCACCTAACCATGGAACTGATAATTGTCTTGCATAGAATAGTGCGCCAAAAAAGGCGGCGAAGAACATCACTTCGGAGAAGATGAACCAGCCCATTCCCATTCGAAACGATTTATCGACTTGAAGATTATAAGCGCCATTTTCGCTTTCGTTTATGACTTGCCCTATCCAGCCAAACACCATAAAAACAATAAGACCAAAGCCTATAATCATGGCGATTGTTCCTACGACGCTACCGTGCAGTGAACCAGCAAAACCACCGAGTAATGCCGCCATGCCAATGGATCCTAAAATAGGCCAATAACTTCCATCGGGTATATAATAGTCTTCTCTTGATTGCATGAATCTTCTCTCCTATTTATAGCTTGTTAGGGTTATAGCTTGTCAGGTTATAGCTTGTTAAAGTTATAGCTTGTTAAAGCCCTGCCATATCTGCGGGTTTTTTTATCTTTATTGTTGTTGTATTGTTGCTCTTGCTGTTTTTAACTTTATGGAAATTATACGATAAGGTGATGTTGACAATATCTCTGTCCAGATCACTATCAATAAAAAAGCTAACTGGCATTTTTATGGGTACTTTAGGTTCAAATCGTTGATTGGTAAAACAAAAGCAGTCCAGTTTTTTCAAGTATGATGCGGCATGTCCTGGCGCAACACTGGGAATCGCTTGACCAATAATGACTTCATCCGAGCGGTTTTCTGCATAATAATTGACCGTATACATTTTACCTGGGGTGACGTCTATCTTTTTTGTCATAGGATAAAATTTTATGGGAAAACCCGATGCGGTAGATGATAAAAAATCAATCGTCACTTTGCGGGTATTATCAACCGTGGCAACGGTTCGCCCATCATAAACATTATTGCTGGTGCGCCCGTTTAAGCCGGTAATGTCGCAAAATACGTCGTACAAAGGCACTAAGGCAAAAGCAAAAGCAAACATTCCAACGGGGATTAAACCAAGTTTAATCCAAAACCCTTTGCTGATCGTTTGTTTGTTTTCCATTTTTAAATTAAAGACTCATATATAAAGTAAAAGTAAAAATTCCTAAGGCAATAGCACCGATAATCATTGCTGTTGTTCGCGCGCCTTTACGTTGTTTCTTTAATAGTTCTTCTTCATTAAGTGACATTGTATTATCCATGCTAGACCTTTATTAATCCTTCATCTTTTAGTGTTAGCCTATGTGACTCGACTCAGCAAGAATTTGTGCTTTCTTCGGTGGCTTATCAAAGGTGTGGTAAGGCGCTGGTGTTGGCACTGTCCACTCTAAACCTTTGGCACTTTCCCATACTCTGTTTTCTTTGACAGGCTCACCGTTACGAATCGCATTAACGATAATGTAAGTGAGTAAGATAAATGAAGCACCAAAGGCAAAACCACCAATACTAGAAATCATATTGAAATCAGCAAACTGTAGTGAGTAATCAGGAATACGACGTGGCATACCCGCAAGCCCTAAGAAATGCTGAGGGAAGAATAGTACGTTCACTGATATAACAGCCCACCAGAAATGAATTTTGGCGAGCTTTTCGTTGTACATATTTCCACACCATTTAGGCAACCAATAGAACACCGCCGCAATGATGGAGAATAGGGCGCCGGTTACCAATACATAGTGGAAGTGAGCAACCACAAAGTAAGTATCGTGGTACTGAATATCTGCGGGGGCAATACCGAGCATGAGCCCTGAGAGACCACCGATGGTAAATAAGATGACAAAGGCGACTGCCCATAACATCGGTGTTTCAAATGACATTGAGCCACGCCACATGGTGGTTATCCAATTAAAAACTTTAACGCCAGTGGGGATAGAGATTAATATGGTGGCATACATAAAGTACATTTGACCTGCAATCGGCATACCCGTTAAGAACATATGATGCGCCCAAACCACAAACGATAATAAAGCGATTGAAGCGGTCGCATAGACCATTGAGCTGTAACCAAAGAGAGGTTTTCGTGCAAAGGTCGGGATGATTTGCGAGACAATACCAAAGGCAGGTAAAATCATAATATACACTTCTGGATGACCAAAGAACCAGAAAATATGCTGGAATAGAACGGGGTCGCCACCACCTGCCGCATCAAAAAAGCTGGTACCAAAGTTACGGTCGGTTAACATCATAGTTACCGCACCGGCTAAAACGGGCATTGCAGCGATTAATAAGAAAGCAGTTATTAACCACGTCCATACAAATAGCGGCATGTCCATCAACTTCATATCCGGTGCGCGCATATTCATAATGGTTGCGATGACGTTAATTGCGCCCATGATGGAGGAAAAGCCAAGCATGTGAATCGCAAAGATAAAGAAGTCGGTACTTGCCGGTGCAAAGGTGGTTGAAAGCGGTGCGTAGAATGTCCACCCAAATGCCGGTCCGCCACCTTGCATAAATAAGGTGCTTAATAGCATTGCACCTGCGAAAGGTAGAATCCAGAAACTCCAGTTATTCATACGAGGCAGTGCCATGTCTTTGGCGCCAATCATCAAAGGAATTTGCCAGTTAGCCAAGCCGACGAAGGCGGGCATAATGGCACCAAACACCATAATCAAGCCATGCAGTGTCGTCATTTGATTAAAGAAATGGGGTTCCATCAGCTGCAGGCCGGGTTGAAATAACTCTGCACGAATCACCATTGCCATTGCGCCACCAATCAGTAGCATGGAGAATGCAAACCAGATATAAAGCGTCCCTATATCTTTATGGTTAGTGGTTTTAATCCAGCGCATCAAGCCTTTTTCAGGGCCATGGTGATGGTCGTCATGAGATCCTTCTATTGCATCAATATCATCTTGTACATCGTTTGCTGTTGTAGACATTCTGAGGATCTCCTATCGTGCCGATTTAATCGTTGAAGGTTGAACAATATCGCCGACATTATTGCCAAGTGCATTACGCTGGTAGGTGACTACCGCAGCAAGATCGCTATCGTTTAATTGTTTACCAAAGGCTTGCATGGCGGTTCCTGCTTTACCGTTTAAAACAATACCAATATGTGCTTTCACATCACCTAGTGCAATTGGGCTGTTGGTTATTGCGGGGAATACACCCGGTATACCTTGCCCAGTAACACCATGACAACTGGCGCAGGAGGTGCTATAGACTTTTTGACCCTGTGCCATTAAATCGGCTTTCGCCCATTCTTTATCACCCGCAGCAACGGCAGCTGCTTGTATTTTCTTTTGTTCCGCGACCCATATTTTGTAATCAGCTTCTGTTTTAGCTTCAACTACGATTGGCATGAAGGCATGATCTTTACCGCAAAGCTCGGCACATTGTCCTCGGTATACGCCAACTTCATCAATTTCTGCCCAAGCATCATTGATAAAACCGGGGTTAGCATCTTGTTTTACGCCAAGGTCACGTACCCACCATGAGTGAATAACATCATTGGATGTCATTAAAAAGCGGATGCGTTTACCGATGGGAAGTACCAGACGTTTATCGACATCCAGTAGGTAATTTGGGTGTGCATTACGGATGGCATCATTGGTCGTGCCTTCTTTACTTTTTTCATCAAGGTTACTGAAAAAGCTAATATCATCATCCATATATTCGTATTGCCATTTCCACTGATAACCTGTGATTTTGATGGTCATATCCGCTTTATCGGTATTTTCTAAATCAATCAAAACACGGGTAGCAGGAAAGGCGATTGCGATTAAAATGGCAAGAGGAACTAAGGTCCAAGTAAGTTCTACGGCGGTACTTTCATGGAAGTTAGAAGCGACTGCGCCACGGGATTTACGATGGAATATCATCGACCAGATCATCACGCCAAAGACAAGAATAGCGATACCTACACAGACCCAAAATATAAGCATATGCAAACCGTAGATATCACGGCTGACAGACGTTACGCCTTTGGGAAGGTTGAAACCAAATTCAGCTTGGGCGAATTGAGGGAATAGAAGTAAAGGTAACAGAGATATTTTTGGAAGTATTGAACGTTTACGTAGAAGTGTAAACACTTGAGCGGTTAATTGTGTGGTTAAAATACGCGTACTTTGTTTGAAAATCCTTTTATCAAGCATACAGTCTCCTCTGTTATGCATGTCTTATTTGTTATTGTGTTGAGAGTTTTAATGACTTTATTAACTTTCAAAACTAAAACGTAAGACTTATGAATTTTGAGGTTTGAAAAATAATCAATTAAAATTGACAATTATCAATCCTCTAAATATTCAGTGTAGTCTACCGCGTCAAAAACGATTAATCTATAATTTATTGACATATATCAAGTTTAATTTGAAACGGTTAATATGTTATGCGATAAATTGCAAAACTAAAATTGAGTTAGCATCCAATAACAGACTTTCTTTGAGAACGCCTCAGTGCATAATATAATCTTGTGGCTACACATCTTAGCGTTTGGTTATTTTCAAATAACAAAGATGTAGTAGTACAAGGTTGCGTAGCTTTCTCAGTGGTTATTGTTTTTTGGTGTAACTAATACAAATAACGTATTACCTGTTACCTTACCAAAGAATTATGCTGAGGCTTTTTATATTGAGACCTTTGCACAAGAGTATGGCGGTTCAAATGCGCATCGTATTGGCGCACTGGTGGTTTTGGTTTTATTAGTGAATATTGCGGGTTCAAATCAGTTTGGGTATTATGAATGTGGTATTGTTATTGCCTCTTTGTGTTGCTGTTCTTCATCACTTTTGTGGCAGCCTTGTTATTACTCACAATGAATACGATAAACCATCGAGTTTTTAAGGCTAAGGTTTAAGGTTTATATTATATGTCTCTCATCATCTGATGAGTCATCATCTTTTTTTTAAATAATTGGATT
>CAZMWD010000138.1:0-3621 GCA_964569685.1 uncultured Cocleimonas sp.
CATCAGTAGTACCACCATCAGTAGTACCACCACCGTCAGTAGTACCACCATCAGTAGTACCACCACCGTCAGTAGTACCGCCACCGTCAGTAGTACCACCATCATCAGTAGTACCACCACTAGGAGTGCTTCCGCCGCCGCCACATGCAGATAGTAGTACGGTTGATATTGTTAAGCTTAATAGTAGCTGTATTTTATTCATGAGTAGCGCCTGTCATTGTGAGGTTGGGGATTTAGCTTATATTAGTTTTGCAAGCGATTGTTTTTTATAGCTTAATATTTGATCTATTTGGTGAAAATCTATACAATTTTTTGGTTTTTTAAAGTGTTTATAGCTTACTTGCGACGGTATACGTTAAAATAATGATTATTATGAATAGTCATATAAAACGCCCTCTTAAATATCTTCGAAGAATGACGATAGATGATTTAAATAATGTAATGGACGGGGAAATACAGTCGTATACTCATCCGTGGACGCTTGGGATTTTTACAAGCTGCTTACAAGGTAAACGCAATTCATGTTGGGTTTTGGAATTAGAAAAAGAATTAAAAGGGCATGTTGTGATTTCAGCCGGAGCCGGTGAGGCGCATATTTTAAATTTGTGTGTATACCCTGAAATTCAAGGAAAAGGTTGGGGTAGAAAGTTACTTACCGAAGCGGAATGGATAGCCAAACAACACCGTGCAGAGACCTGTTTTTTAGAAGTACGCCCTTCTAACCTTGCGGGGATGCATTTATATCAAGATATGGGCTATAACGAAGTGGGCATTCGTAAAGATTATTACCCCGCTCATGGTGGTAGAGAAGATGCGCTGGTGATGGCTAAGACTTTGTTTTAGATAAATCCGTCCATAAGGACTTATGATATTTTCCATTCGCACAATTCACCCGCACGAAGTGGAATGATTTTCTCTTTTCCCAAGGTTAATGTCTTGGGGATTTCCCAGTTCTCACGGTTTAGGGTGATGGAGTCGTTATTTCTAGGTAAAGCATAAAAATCAGCACCATAAAAACTGGCAAATGCCTCTAGTTTTTCCAATGCATTGGCTTTATCAAATGTTTCTGCATAAAGCTCCATAGCGTTGTAGGCAGTGTACATGCCCGCACATCCACACGAGGATTCTTTAGCCGTTTGCGAATGCGGTGCGCTGTCAGTCCCAAGGAAGAATTTGGGATTACCGCTAATGGCTGCTTTTACTAATGCTTGGCGATGGGTTTCGCGCTTTAATACAGGTAAACAATAATGATGTGGGCGAATTCCGCCGGTAAAAATAGCATTACGATTCATTAATAGATGATGCGCGGTTAGGGTAGCGGCGATATTGTTTGATGCGCTACTCACAAAATCAACGGCATCTTTTGTGGTGATGTGTTCCAACACAATTTTGAGTGTGGGGAAGCGCACAATCAGTGGTTCGAGAATGGTTTCGATAAACACCTGTTCACGGTCAAATATATCAATAGCAGGATCAGTCACTTCACCATGCACCAGTAACGGTAACCCCAATTTTTGCATCGTTTCAAGGGCAGGGTAGATATTAGCAATATCAGTTACACCTTTATCGGAATGGGTCGTTGCACCTGCAGGGTAAAGCTTTAAGCCATGAATAAAACCACAGGCTTTAGCTTCTTCGATCGTTGATGGCATCATATTATCAGTTAGATAAAGCGTCATTAATGGTTCAAAATCCATACCTGAAGATGCCTTTAGTATTTCTTCACGGTATTTTTTAGCCTGTTCGACCGTGGTTACAGGGGCGGCTAAATTCGGCATAATAATGGCACGAGAAAATTGCTTTGCGGTGTGAGGCACAACGCTTTTTAAAGCGTCACCTTCACGCACATGCAGATGTAAATCATCAGGGCGAGTCAGGGTGATTTGTTGTATTTTTGAACTAGACATAATAGCTAGTGTACGTGTGGATTTTATTTACTTCAATAATAATCCTAAACCCAGCCCTAAACCCAGATAGAAAAGTGAGATAGAGAGGCACTGGCGTTTGACCCTTGAGGTTTTTCAACCCATAATCTCGCCGACAATAAATACGGGTTAAAACCAGAATTAAACCAGAATGATGATGATATTTAAAACACTGTTAGCACTTTCATTGATGCTATTTTTAGCAAATCCTGCCTTATCAATGCCACCTAAAACACTGGTTTTTTCAGCGATTCCTGATCAAGATGAAACACGTCTTAAAGAACGTTTTGGCAAGATGGCTGACTATTTATCCAAAAAACTCGGTATTCCCGTGAAGTATGTGCCGGTAAAATCTTACGCTGCGGTTGTCACCGCTTTCCGTAATGATCAAATACAACTCGCGTGGTTTGGTGGCTTGTCTGGTGTTCAAGCGCGGTTACGTGTGAAAAACTCGCAAGCCATTGCACAGGGTATAGAAGATACAGAGTTCCATACTTATTTCATTGCGAATCACCGTACAAAGCTGATGCAAAGTGATGATTTCCCCAAAAGTATTGCGGGAAAAACCTTTACCTTTGGCGCTAAAGGTTCGACATCGGGGCGATTAATGCCACAGTTTTATATTGAACAAGCATTCAAGGATAAACCTACTCATGTGTTTAAACGCGTGGGCTTTAGTGGTAATCATTCAAAAACTATTTCACTCGTTGAAAGTGGCGCTTACGAAGTGGGTGCGGTAAATTTTAAAGTATGGGACAACGCGGTCAAAAACAACAAAGTAAACCTTGAAAAAGTAACCGTGATTTGGAAAACCCCTGCCTATCCGGATTATCAATGGACGATACGAGGCGATGCAGATTCTGTTTGGGGAGAAGGATTTACCGATAAAGTAAAAGCAACCTTATTAGATTTAAAAGATAGCGAACTGTTAGCGAAGTTTCCACGCTCTGGCTTTATTGAAGCACAAAATTCAGACTATCAAGTTATTCTGGATACCGCAAAAAGCATAGGGCTCATTGATTGATTCACCTACAGTCAGAAACCGCGAGCTATCAAGGCGTAAAAACACTTCATGCGATTGATTTGCGCATTAACCGAGGCGAAAAAATCGCACTGGTTGGGCAAAGTGGTTCGGGTAAATCCACCCTTATCAAGCTGATTTATGATCGTTACCCTGCCCATACCGCGCTGGTGCTACAGGATTATGGGCTAATAAATCAACTGTCTGTTTATCATAATGTGTATATGGGAAGGCTAGGCGAATACTCGACGCTTTATAATCTTGCTAACCTTATTCGACCTTGGCGTGATCAAGTTGATACGGTTCGTGCAATTCTCACGCGCTTGCAGATGGACGAATACCTGTTTCGCCCAGTGGGAAGTCTATCAGGAGGGCAAAAACAGCGGGTAGCGGTAGCCAGAAGCTTATTTCAGAAAGGTCGTTTATTATTGGCCGATGAACCTGTGTCATCTGTTGATGAGCAACAAGCTAAAGTCGTGTTACAACAATTATCAACAGGCTTTTCAACCATGGTGCTGGCAATGCACGACACTCGATTAGCGTTAGCTTTTTGTGATCGTATTATTGGTTTGGAAAAGGGGCGCATTGTGCTTGATAGTCCGAGTAAATCATTGTCGGCGCAAGATTTATTAAGTTTATATTAATAGTTCCATATTCATAGTTTCATATTCATAG
>CAZMWD010000138.1:3721-6262 GCA_964569685.1 uncultured Cocleimonas sp.
CATATTCATAGTTTCATATTCATAGAGGGTCGTAACTAAAGCCTCATTAAAAAACTTTTTACCATGAAGGGCATGAAGAACATGAAGTGGTTTGTATTTTCTTCAATAAATTCATGTGCTTTAAAGTATTAATCGTCTTATAAGTATTGGTCGTTGGTAATATTCAATAAGGTCGTCGCTTAATACAGCGTTTCATTCAATTAACCATGACAAAACTTCTGGAAATATTAATACTCAATATGAAATCAGAATACCGCCACTCACCGGCATGGAAAATTAGCTGGTTTTTTGTGTTTTTAGCGGGTTTTAGTTTGTTCTTTGCTGATATTGAGATTATCTCTTTAGAGCCTTGGCAAGAGTTTAACCGCTTGTTTTCAGGTTTGCTTTCGCCTGATTGGTCGAATCCACGCTCCATAGGTGAGGCTTTTTTACAAACGTTTGCATTTGCGATTTTAGGGGTAGCTGGCGGGAGTTTCGTCGGTTTTTTACTGGCTCTTATTTTTCATTGGCGCTGGGTTCAAATTATTTGTGCCTTTGTTCGTGCCATCCATGAGTTATTCTGGGCATTAATCTTCTTGCAAATATTCGGCTTACACCCGTTAACAGGTTTGTTAGCAATAGGCTTACCCTATGCCGCAACCTTTGCAAAAGTGTATGCGGAAATACTGGACGAAGGGGATACATCGGCGTTAATAACCGTGAGTCGCAAAGCCTCAACGGTATCCACATTCTTTTATGCACGATTACCCGGTCTCTGGATACACTTTAAGACCTATACGGCCTACCGATTGGAGTGCGGTTTACGGTCCAGCGCAATTCTAGGGTTTGTTGGTTTACCCACACTCGGTTATTCGCTGAGTTCGGCTTTTATGGAGGGGCATTATTCTGTCGTTTGGGCATTACTTCTCTTATTTTACCTACTGATTGCGACGGTTCGCTACTGGCTACGACCCTTATTTATCCCTGTTTATCTTATTATCGCGCCTTTTATTATTGCCAACGATACTGATATTAATGTTGATAATATCCAGCGTTTTTTTACTGAAGACATTCTTCCTGCGCCATTAAGAAATGGCGATAATTTACCTGAATTATGGAGTTGGTTCAGTGATTTACTATTAACCCAAGCCTTGCCTGGTATAGCCAACACACTGGTATTAACGCAGGTTGCACTGGTTGTAACGGGTGTTTTATCGTTGCTGTTATTTCCTTTGGTATCCCAGCACTTTTTTAGGCCTATTAGTCGAAAAATGGGGCACGGTTTACTGGTCGTTATGCGCTCAACCCCAGAGTATATTCTTGCTTATATACTTCTGCAATTATGGGGGCCCTCCATGCTACCCGCCATTGTAGCGTTGGCTCTGCATAATGGTGCTATTATTGCCCATTTGATGGGTCGCTATAGTTCAGAAACCCCATTAAGAAGGGATGCTACGCGTGGTTTAAATCGTTATTTTTATGAGTTATTGCCTCGCTTGTACAGTCAGTTTTTAGCATTATTATTTTATCGTTGGGAAATAATATTACGAGAGTCTGCTATTTTGGGAATTCTAGGAATTGCAACCTTAGGGTTCTATATTGATAGCTCAATAGAAGCACTGCATTTTGATAAGGCGATGATCTTAATTGTGATTACAGCGTTATTAAATATCGGCGTGGATAGGTTATCGCGCACGCTAAGAGCAAGATTAAGGCTAACAGAAACTCTGGATAGAAAATAGTAATTAATACCCAAATCCACACTTAGAAACACGGCGTGGATTTAGGTGATACTTTATTATTGCAAAAGCTTCTTTTCTTTACCTATATTTCGGGTCATATACATTAATATACCTAATATGACTAACAATAAACTAGTGCCTGCTAACAGTGCAAAATCTTCTAGTTTGAGCAGTGAATAGAGCAGGGTATAAAGCCCTATTAATAATACGCCAATCAAGCTGGTACGGCTGATACTCCGTATGGCTGAATAAGCGTAGAGACTAATCATTACAATAATGATAGCAGCAGCGGATAGATAGGCATTGAAGAAGACGGTATGTTCTGCCATTGATAACAAAACTAAATAGAACATTGAAAGCGCTAAACCGATAATGGCGTATTGCACAATGTGTAAACGACGACCGATGCCTAATTCAAATATTAAAAAGGTAATATAGGTGAGTGTTAGAAAAAGTATGCTGTATTTTATCGCACGGGTGATTTGTGAATAATGTGAAACAGTTTCAAATAGATTAACACCTGCTTGAAATTCCTTAATATCAAACTTTTGGGTTTCTAGTGTCCATATTTGTGGATAGTTACGTGCTAAATGTGGGATCGACCAGTTGGCTACAAAACCTTCGCTGCTTATATTATGTTTATTGGGTAATACACTGCCTTGAAAACTAGGATGAGGCCAGTCGGATGTGATTTGTACATCGGTGGTTTTTCCAAAAGGTGTAAAGTAAAAACCATTGCTACCATTGATATTAAGGTTA
The DNA here is from genome assembly GCA_964569685.1 of uncultured Cocleimonas sp. Lineage (GTDB taxonomy): Bacteria > Pseudomonadota > Gammaproteobacteria > Thiotrichales > Thiotrichaceae > Cocleimonas. Next base: position 6,202 of record CAZMWD010000138.1, read on the forward strand.
AGAGAAAAACGGTATAAACGTTTGTTTTCTTTTGTTTTTATTACACTATCATCGCTGTTTT
>CAZMWD010000139.1:0-6251 GCA_964569685.1 uncultured Cocleimonas sp.
TAAAGCCTTGCACTGAAAGTGCATAGTTTTGAACTAGCGTATTGGAACAATAAAGAACTCTATCCGACAAATTGTTGATTTGGTAACCTTGTCGGATGGCGCTATCGCTTATCCGACCTACATTTAGGCTTTTTGCGACACCCTCTTATTGGGAGAGACTAACACTAAAATGTACTGATTTTCAGTGCTAAGACATGCGCCTATTATACTTTAAGTCTATGAAAATACTTGTGGGAAAATAAATATTAGCTAGATTTTACCTAGCAAAAATAAACGTTCGGTCATTCCTGGTTCTTTTTCTTGTGATATTTTTTCTTCACTCCATTTCCACTTTATGGAAGAAAATAACACGTTCATATCATTAAGTTCACAATGAAAAGGAGGGCCTCCCTCTTTTCCCGTTTGCATAAATTGTGAAAACAATTGTCCTTCTGGTTTTAGCCACGCATACAATTGTTTTTCATATTGTTCCCACAGTTCTGGTGGCAAAGCGCACAGACTGGTTTGTTCAAAAATAGCATCGAACGACTCTTCTGGATACCATGTGAAAAAATCACCTAACACCAGTTCTGCTGTTAGATTTTCATTATTCAGCATAGTTTGCAAATTATTGATTGCAGAAGGGGCAATATCAATCGCAACCACATCAAAGCCTAACTTAGCCAGCGTTAATACCTCGTACCCATTACCACAACCGGGAATTAAGATACGACAGGGTTTTAATAAATCGTTATCAAGCCAATAGCTCAAGTTAATACTCGAACTGCCTCTATCCCATCCCGTTGAGCCTGATTGATAGCGGGTTTCCCATACGTTTTCTTCACTACTCACAATTGATTCCTTTTTATTTGAGACCTTTGTAAAAAACCACAGATTAATCAGATTACCATAGAGAAACAAAACATTTATCTCTAATCTGTGGATATATACTTCCCGCACCCAAAAATACCCATTTATATCACGCATCTTTTCGCCAATGGTTGCGTTGCAAAACCTTGCAATAGTCCCAAAAGTATTTTCATAGACTTAAAGTATAAATAGTTGCATGACTTAGCAACTGAAAATCAGTACATTTTAGTGTTAGTTTTTCTCCGATAAGTATTATCGCCCTAGTTGTCGTAAGGTTTCAATCTATTGAAAGAGAAGACATCTACCATGAAGCGCATGAAGATCTTGAAGAAAAGATAAACCCCTTCATGGTCTTCATGCGCTTCATGGTAAAAAATGCTGTAATACAGAGTTACAGAGGTTATGCAGAGAGCATCTGAGGACTTAAGTTCATTACTCATTATATGAAAATACTTTTAGGAAAATTCATATTACTGCGTTTTTGCGTCTTGCTCTTGACGAAAATCTACGCACTCTAAATCGGTATTCTTGAGTGCGAGAAGTATAATAACTATTTCTTAATCCCTTCAATATCAATAATTAATTCTAATTCAGCCGATGCCGGACCTAGGTCTTTATTAATCCCAAAATCTTTTAAAGCGATACGGGTTGTCCCTTCAAAACCACGACGAAAACCACCCCATGGGTCTTTTCCAGCACCCACTTGGGTAATATCTAGTTCGACTTCTTTGGTCACGCCGTGTAACGTTAAATTGCCTTTTAAAACTGCTTTTCCGTCTTTACCTTCGTTATAGCTGGTACTTACAAATTTAGCTTCTGGGAATTTACTCACATCTAAAAAATCTTCACTACGAAGATGTTTATCACGTTCTGCATGGTTTGAATCGACGCTTTTAGTATTTACTGTAACCGCAATCTTAGATGCCGATTTATCTTTTTCATCATAGCTAAACGTACCCTCAAAATCATTGAATCGTCCCCATAGCCAACTGTAACCTAAATGTGAAATTTTAAATTGAATGGATGCGTGCATGCCTTTTTTATCAATCACATAATCATCTGCTAACACACTGCCCGTTGCAAATAATGCGGTTGCAAGCGATAGGCTCAGTAGTGTTTTTTGTAATTTTTTATTTCGTAATAGTATTTTCATTTTTTATTTCCTATTGTTGATAGTTTTTGTTGATAGTTTTTATTGATAGTTCTCGTTGGCAGTTAATGTATCGTTATTTATTTATCATTCGTTTTAGTGTTTCATCTTTGTCGATAAAATGATGCTTTAGTGCGGCGAGTGCATGAAGTACTACAAATACAGCCAGTGCAATCGCCATTATTTCATGCACTTCGCCAATTAGATCAGCACGCCCTTCTTCTAATTCTGCCGTGATAGCAGGAATTTCAAATAGATTGAAAAATTCAATCCCTTTACCTTTTGCGGTTGAGATGAAATAGCCTGAAATCCCTATTAATAAAATCATAAAATAGAAAAGTGTCTGAATAAAATGAGCCAAAAACACTTCCCATCTTTTATGCGTTTTTAGTGGTTTGGGTACTGGATTACTACGCTTCCAGACAAACCGCATCGCTAATAAAAATAGCGTTAACAAACCAACGCTTTTATGCCACCAAGGTAAAGTGTGATAAAGCGCATCGTAATAATCAAGGCTTGTCATATAAAGACCGACGGAGAATAAACCTGTTAGCAATAGCGCCATCACCCAATGCAGTGCTTTACTCACAAAACCAAAAGACGCTTTTGTATTTCTAATCATGTAAATTTCCTGTCCTGATCTCTTGAATAATAATTATCTGCACATCATCTAAAGCCGTAAAACGTAAGCTCTCGCCAGAAATCATATCACCATCAACAATCAGTTCATCATTGGCAACACCGCTACCGCGTGTAATGTATACAATAAACTCACCTTCAAACTCAAGGCTCTCATCCTTTTGTAATAACGCCACGTCAACCTGTGTATGCGACGGAAAAGCATCTTCTTCATCAAAGCCACCATAAATGCGAGTAGAAACGCCCTGCTTTGGCTGAAAAACTTTGTAACTCGCCGCTTGCCCTGCTTCTTCTGGCAGTACCCATAATTGAATCATACGATTCCAGTCATCATCAGGATTCACTTCATTGTGCGAGAAACCTTCACCGCCCGCGCGTTGCACTTGTACATCATTCACCCTTAGATCTTTGCCATGTCCCAATGAACCTTGGTGTGCAATAGTGCCATCCACCATCACGGTAATAACATCCACTTCTTGATGGCTATGCATGCGTGTTTCGCCTTTTGGCATAAAGCGCGCGTCCGCCAAATAAACAAAATTACCCACGCCTGACCAGCTTCCATCATTATTGGCAGACGACCCAAACGCGCTTGGACTTTTAACCAAACGATGCTCACGAAGACCTGCGAAACCACCTTCCGTTAGGCTATCTCGCTGTAGCTTAATTTGTTGCGTTAAAACGGCCATTTATTTTCTCTGATTACTTGTTTGATGTGATGGACTTAGTATAGGAAATGAAAACCAAGGAATAAATAACCCATTAATAAACTCATAGTTTCCATATTGGAAACATAAAAGTAATCACGGTAAGTTGAACATGGATAGGTTCATTTGTAACAAATAACGGCAATCTAATTTGTGATGCGCTAGTCAATGGAATGGGCATTGCGTCTTTACCCACCTTTATCGCAGGTGATGCGATTAGAAAAGGCAAGGCAAAAATCATACTGGATGATTGGCGACCCAAAGCGGAAGATATTTCTTTGCTCTATCCATCTAGCAAGCACCTATCAGCTAAAGTTCGAGCTTTTGTGGATATGGCAGTGGCGCATTTTCGACCTTTACCGGGTGAGGTAAATGAGTGGGATCGAGAGCTACCACTTTAAATATTCTGTAAGCTAACAGGCTGTTGAAAAGCAAGCACATTTAATTTATGTTTTTATTTTCACCCTAAGAACTCAGGATTAAATAAGGTGTGGTCTCTTGATCAGAGACCCTTACAGATAACTAAAATAAATATTACGACATTTTCAGCATCAACTTATTCAACTTACTCACAAATCCAGCCGGATCTTCCAACTGCGCGCCTTCTGCTAACAATGCCTGATCAAACAAAATATCGGCCCAATCTGCAAACTGCTCATCATCGGTTTCTTTTTCCATACGTTCGATCAATGGATGTGTTGGATTAACCTCAAGCACCGGTTTGCTGGTTGGCATATCATGTCCTGCTTGTTTCATCAGGTTTTGCATGTAAAGTGCCATATCTTGCTCATTAAGTACGATACATGAAGGTGATGAGGTAAGGCGATGCGAAACACGTACATCTTCAACTTTATCGCCAAGCACTTCTTTTAAGTGTTTGATTACGCTACCTGCTTCCTTCTCGGCTTTTTCCTGTTCTTTCTTATCTTCTTCGCTATCAAACTTACCTAAATCTAATTCACCTTTGGCCACTGAGTTCAATTTTTTGCCATCGAACTCTTGCAATCCATTGGTCAACCATTCATCTACGCGGTCACTTAACAACAACACTTCGATGCCTTTTTTGCGGAACACTTCTAAGTGCGGGCTACTTTTTGCGGCGGTGAATGAATCAGCCGTGATGTAATAAATTTCTTCCTGCTCATCTTTCATGCGAGAAACGTAATCTTCTAAAGTAATCGCCTGCTCTTCTTTATCATCGTGCGTTGATGAAAAACGCAGTAGCTTGGCAATTTGTTCTTTATTAGCAAAATCTTCGCCCGGCCCTTCTTTGATAACTTTACCAAACTCATTCCAGAATCCTTGATATTTCTCGGCATCGTTCTTCGCCATTTTATCCAGTAAACCCAACACCTTTTTAACCGATGCTTTACGCATAGAGTTTACAACGTGGTTACTTTGTAATATTTCGCGCGATACATTTAACGGAAGATCATTAGAATCAATCACTCCACGTACAAAACGCATGTAATTAGGCATTAAATTTTTAGTATCATCCATAATGAAGACACGTTGCACATACAACTTAATACCGTTCTTTTGCTCTGGCTCCCAAAGATCGAAGGGCGCTTTTGATGGAATATAAAGCAATGATTTATATTCCAGATTACCTTCTACGTGGTTGTGGCTCCATGCGAGTGGGTCTTGCCAATCGTGCGAGATATGTTTGTAGAAATCTTGATAATCTTCATCTTTTAAACTGCTTTTAGGTTCTGTCCATAATGCATTCGCTTTGTTGACTATTTCCCATTCAATGACAGATTCAGTTTCTTTTTTATCCGTGTCTTTATCAGAAGCATCTGCGTCTTCAGCTACTTCTTCCTCTATCTTAATCATTTTTACAGGTAATGGAATATGATCAGAATAGGTAGAAATAATGCTACGCAAACGCCAATTATTGGCAAACTCTTTTTCTTCTTCTTTTAAATGTAGGGTGATTTCCGTACCGCGCGATTCTTTAGTAGTACCTTCTAAGGTGAAACCATCTTGACCGTTAGATTCCCAAATAACCGCTTGATCTGGTTTGTCACCCGCACGACGGGTTGTCAGTACTACGTTATCTGCAACAATAAAGGATGAATAGAAACCCACACCAAACTGACCAATCAGGTTAGAATCTTTCGCCGCATCACCGGTCATTTTTGCTAAGAATTCTTTAGTGCCTGATTTTGCAATCGTGCCGATATTTTCAATCACTTCATCACGTGTCATACCGATACCGTTATCGCGTATTGTCACGGTATTCGCTTCTTCATCAAACTCTACTTCGATACGAAGATCAGAATCACCTTCATATAAAGAATCATCCGAAATGGCTTCAAAACGCAATTTATCACAGGCATCCGATGCGTTTGAGATAAGCTCACGCATGAAAATTTCTTTATTGGAATATAAAGAGTGAATCATCAAATGTAATAGCTGATTTACCTCTGTCTGAAATTCCATGTTTTCTTTTTTCTGTGGTTTTCCCATGATGATCTTCCTTTAAGTTCTTTATTAAAATAGATTGATCAAAACCTATGGGCAAAGCACTTATTTTCAAGGCTAACATTAAAATGAATAAAAACGTTTAAACCACAAAGATCACAGAGATCACAGAGGAAAAACAATCCACATAAATTCTGTATTCTCTGTGTGCTCGATAACCGCTTCTACGTTATTCTAATACGGCACGTCCATCTGCCTATCTATGGTTTATTTTATAGTTAGTTTTTAGTTTGATAGTTCAATTTACCGTGTTACAATGCGCGCCTTTTTACGTGTAGTCGTATAAACGACTACTTTTTTACACACCTATCTGGAACTTTGGAATATATGTCTCTGAACGCAGAAACTAAAGCGAAAATCGTAGCTGAATATCGCTTGTCAGACACTGACACCGGGTCTTCGGAGGTGCAGGTTGCGCT
>CAZMWD010000140.1:0-2188 GCA_964569685.1 uncultured Cocleimonas sp.
ATATATGCTGATTCTGCCCGTTTCGAACTTGATAAAGGCACTTATAAAATCACCATCAAAAGTAAGAATATGAAAACCATTACAAAAACCGTTACGGTTGATGCTGATCGTAAACTCAATCACATATTTTCAATGCACGGCATAATGACAGCGTCTGCTTCCGCTCCTATAGCACCCAAAACAACCCCAGAAGAAACAACGGCAACTACCAACAATCAAAACAGTGGATTTGTTCCACTCAGTATGCCAACTACTAATACCCAGACAAGAAATACCCCTGCGCGTCAAATCCCTAGTCGAAACACACAAGCAACTAATACGCCAAAACCTAACACAGTACCTGCTTTCGGTTCATTAGTATTTGATATACGTCGTTCTTCAAGAAATACACAAGCACCGCGTAATGCTTTTTTAAGTGATTTTACAATCAAAACAAAATCCGGTAAAAAAATAGCGCAAATAAACAAAGTACAGCATGCTACGGTTAAATTAGATGTAGGGGAATATGTAATAACAGCCAATCATAGAGGCAGAAGAAAAAGCAAAAGCTTTAAAATTAACAACAGCCGTGCGACAAAAATTAGTTTTAAAACATCTGACTTTAGCTCTTTTAAACCACAAACCCCCATTGCAGTAAAAAGAGGAATCCTTAGAAGTAAAGTTGTCGATAATAATGGTCGCCCTTTAAAAGGAAATATTAGCGTAACCGACCAAACAGGAAAACAACTTCACCGTGCAAATAATGTATCTACCGCCCTATTTCATTTACCTGCCAACAAACCCTACACCGTTCATATTAACTATCAGGGCTTAAAAGGCAGCGAACGTATAAAAATTATTGCAGGAGAAACAACGGTACAAACCTTTACGATTGCCGATACAGCTGCACCACAAACGCGACCTAATCGTTCGCGAAATACACCGCAACGCACCATGCCATAGAAGATAAATTTGTAAGAAGATGTTTAGACGAATACCGATAAGTGAGTGCCGTTGTAAGGCAACGCGCAATAAATAACCCACCTGTATTGCGCGGGATTTTTGTTTGTCTTCAAGGCGTAGAAATAGGCGCATAGCGGGGCTACGCAACTCTTTCTACAACACGGAAGACGGGCAAAAAGACCCGCAAGATGGGTGGGTTATTTATTGCGAGTTGCCTAACACGGCAACCTCACAAAAATAAAAATAATAACAACGCTACAATCGCAATCACCACTAAAATCATTATAAAACCATAAAGGCTATCTTTGGCATCTTCTTCGTTTGCCACTTCCAATGCTTTGTTGCGTAATTTTAAAATATGTTTCTCTAAGGGTAAGGCTTCTTTTTTAGTTTCGTACATAGCAACCCCCCCTTTTATGTTAATCAATGGAATTAACATATCAATATTAGCGCGAGCAACTAATGCATTTTGAGTGGGGGATAGATGATCAATATATTGTTTTTCTTTACGTTTAAAAAGCTCATCACGACAAGATTCCTGCATCGCCACAAAGCTATCAGCCAGCATTTCTCGGTTGCGTTTTAATGAGAGCTGCAGTTCATTTAGCGTCGCATCGTTATCAGGACGCATCACGCGCACCGTATAATCATCGCCCTTTACCTGCAATTTTAATGTGCCTGTTGCTACTATTCCGTCGTAATCTGCCATGTTATTTATTCTTTATTTTCTATTTTTACAAGGTTGACTGACCGCTGAAACCACTTTGCTATCCAATCTAACCGCAGTAAGTTGCCCACCCCACACGCAGCCTGTATCCAATGCGACCACATTTTCATCTTGATAATAACCAAGGCTAGACCAATGCCCAAAAATGATCTGCAAAGGTATTGGTTTACGTTCTGAATATAGAAACCAAGGCACTTTCTTTTTACGTTTTTTCATTTTTGATTGATAAACAGGTGGACCATTTAGTTTGAAGTTTAATGCGCCATCTTTATTGTCGCAGTAACGCATACGCGTAAATGAATTTAAAATATAACGATGGCGTGCGTAAGATTGAAGATCTTCTGACCATCTTCTTGGTTTATTTCCGTAGATATTTTCAAGCCACGTTTTTATATTTTCGCCGCGTAACGAAACTTCTATTTCTTGTGCATTTTGTTGTGCCTGCTTTAAGGTCCATACGGGTGAAACCCCGGCATGAGCCATACAAAACCCGATTGATTCATCCACATGAAAAACGGG
>CAZMWD010000140.1:2288-6243 GCA_964569685.1 uncultured Cocleimonas sp.
AGTTTGTCCAACAAGCGTTGCAACGAATCGTAACAACCTTGCAAATCCCCAATTGCGTAAACTGCCATTTAACAAACGCCCTTACTAAGTTGAGGTCTCAAGTTTATTATTTTCATTTATTAATATTACCCTTTTTCTACTGAACTGATGCTTAATTTTTCTTTTTTAAGTCTCTGTTCATCAAGCTAATGTTAACATTATTCTATAATGGCAGAAATGATACCCGAATACGCAGTTCAGGCGAGTGATACCACTGAAAAAACATATCAAAAGCTTTCCCGAATGCTTGGGAACGGCTACAAGGTGGTGCAGTATTTAAACACGGATTCATTGATTTTCAATCAAGCTGATAAAAACAAAAAAATACGCCAATCACAACAAACAGGTACTGGTTCCCTCTTCTGGATTCAAAAATCACAACAATCGCTGTTTTTCTATATCAGTAATACCTCTGATAATGCGGTTAACATTAACAAAACCCAACAAGAAATAGTTCGCCATGAACTTAGTAATAATGTCGAAATAAAAAATATTTTGAAGCTACAGTATCATTTATTACCAAAAGGACTTCATCCACACAAAGCCAAATTGGCACCTTTTCTCATTTTTTTCCCAGACTGTAACAACAACAAAATAAAAATCGGGATCAAATCTCACGGGCTATTTCTTCACGGAAAAGAATCCCTAGAACCTGCCAAGCTATTAACCTTATTGCGTACTCACATGGGTATGGGCACTTCCCCTACCGTGATTAATCATATACGCCGTGTGTTTAACCCCGAACTTATTATGAGCAATCAAAATAAGACGCTATTAGATGAAGATCAGGAATTTGCGCTTAAAAGTGAACTAGCCTTACCTATCGATGCCAGACGTGCAGACAACTACAATTTACGGGTATTAAACGGTGTTGCAGGAAGCGGTAAAACACAGGTATTAATCCACCGTGCGCACCTTATTCGGACACTTTTCCCCATGCAAAAAGTGCTGATTCTTTGCCACAATAATGCGATTAATCAATCCATTAACGCTCAGTATAAACGACTAAACCCTAATGATCGAAAAATAACTATCTCACCTTTTTTAGATTGGTGTCGAAAGCGTTTAAATATCAGTCAGGAAATTGTCTTTGAAAATGATATTGATACGATGATTAATTCGGTTATAAAACGGCAGTTAAAAAACAATAACGGCATTGATAATAACAACATTGATAATGGCGACATCAATAAGCTTACAAAAAGCACCTTGTTACGTGAAATCAGCTTTATTAAAGATAGGCTTATTTTTACTGAATCTGATTATTTAGATTTTAAACGACCCAAACAAGCCGATTCAATACTGGATGAAAACCAGAAAAAACGTATCTGGAAAACCTTACTCGCCCTCAACTATGAATTGAGTGCAAACAACAACCTATTATGGAGAGATATTCCTCGTTTACTGTTGCAAAGTACCGAAGAAGGAAAATTACTAGAACACTATGATCATATTTTAGTTGATGAAGCACAATATTTTGCGCCCCTACATTACACCTTAATTAAAAAATCACTCAAGCCGCACAGCGGGCAGCTGTATATTACCTTTGATGAAAACCAGGGCTTCCTTAATAATCGTATTCACATCAAAGACACCGGACTTAATTTACGCGGACATAGTATGCGGTTACTCCAAAGTTACCGCGTTAACCCATTAATTATGCGTGCTGCCCATGCATTTCACTTAAATAGATTGCCCGAAGAATCGGATGATATTTTTTCTAATAGTGGTGCTAAACATCATCAAGATCAAACGGCTGATGATGTTATTCCTGAATTACTACACTTTCAGTCAGAACAAAACGAGGAGACTCGTTTGCTTAAAGAGATTCATAATCTAATAAAGGAAGGAGTAGCTGAAAAAGATATTTTAATTCTCACGACCGATATGAATGTTGCACATCCATTAACATCCACTATCAGAAAAAATTTAGGGCTTTCGGTTGATTTACCGACACTCACAAATAGTGACCCTAATGCTTTGCATATCTGCCCCTTAGATTACGCAACCGGCCTGGAAAGCCCTATTGTTTTCATCTTAGGTATTCAGCATTTATTTACAAATGAGCATCACTCTGAAAATAAAATAGAGCAACATTCAAGACGCATCGAAAACACTCGTAAACTCTATATGGGCATGACACGCGCCAGTCAACAATTAACATTAATGATGGTTACAGATGAAATCCCAGAAGCATTCATCACACCTCACATAAAAAACCCTACGCTTATCGCCAATTCAGACCAACACGAAACTGATATACGCTATTTACACTGATAAAAAGATCCAAATTGATTCGCATTTCATGTATTCTTGCACTCAATTAGTGCGCATATCACATCTGTTCAGTTCGCGTTCTTTTAGGAATCTAACGAGAGAAAAATATGAAACTAATAATCGCTATAATAAAACCATTCAAACTCGACAATGTACGTGATGCACTTTCTGATCTTGGACTTCACGGATTAACCGTAACCGAAGTCAAAGGATTTGGTCGCCAAAAAGGTCACACCGAGCTCTATCGTGGTGCAGAATATGTGGTGGATTTTCTGCCTAAAGTTAAAATAGAAACGGCAGTTTCATCCGATATGCTGGATAAAGCACTGAAAGCGATTATTGAAGCTGCGCATACGGGAAAAATAGGCGATGGTAAAATCTTTGTGACTAATATCGAACAAACCATTCGTATTCGTACGGGTGAAACAGGCGAAGAGGCACTATAAGTTGTTAGCACTATAAGTTGTTAGCACTATAAGTTGTTAGCACTATAAGTTGTTAGCACTAATAAGTTGTTAGTGACCCATCAGTTAATCACCCCCAAATAAACATTCCTCATGGTTATCTAACCACAAAGAGTATTTTGTCATTACTTTAGAAAACAACCGACTTTGCAAGTGATAACTTAGCCAGCGTTGCAAATGCGTATAGTTACCTTGTAAAAACAGGGGGCGGTTTACTTTTGAAAACTGCCTTACAAAAGGCAATAATGCATAATCAAGCAAGCTGGGGGTTGATCCCATCAAAAAATCATGTTGCGCTAAACGTTGTTCTAATTGTTGAATAAAAGGTTCACATTCAAGACGAGATTGGACTTCATCATCATGATGAAAGCGTTTGGCGCGTTTATATTTTTCTAATTTTGGTTTAAATTGCGTGTCATTTTCTGCAATGATTGTTAGCATTTCTGCTCGTGCATTATTATGCTGAGAATAGAGCAAGTCATCTGGATCATTACGCTTGAGCGCCCACAACATAATATCTAAACTTTCATCAATAATTTGTTGATTACCCTCATTCTCATTAAGAATCAAAACAGGCACAGTACCTTTGGGCGATACTGCTAACATCTCGGCTGGTTTATTTTTCATGGTAATAGCGCGTAACTGCACCGTCTGCTGGGCTAATAGTATTGCCAGCCGTGCCCGCATTGCGTAGGGGCAGTGTTGTAGAGAATAAAGTACTGGCAATGTCATATTCTTACCTAAGTAATCACATCTCCAACGTTCAAACTTCCCTGATTTTCATGAATCACATTCATTCCAAAGAATACTTTGTTCGTATTATTTTCGTGCATACCTTTACGGTATTTCATTAGGGTCGCCAACGGCTCCAGATTCGTGCGTTTTCCCGTATCTGGGTCTACGGTAGTAATCACACAGCGCGAGCATAATTTAACGCCACGCATGTTAATATCACCGAGTGTAAACTGCTTAAAAGCATCTTCGGCATACGCATCACAACCCGCCACCACAATATTGGGGCGAAAGCGTTTCATCGTCACAGGGTCATCCAAACGGCTATTCAAATCAGCCAACGAAGCTTCGGATAATAACAAAATAGGAAAACCATCCGAAAAGCCAGTTCTATCGCCCTGCTCTGCATACTCCAAATCACATTGGCGTATTTCATTGTCTGC
>CAZMWD010000141.1:0-2243 GCA_964569685.1 uncultured Cocleimonas sp.
CTGGCTAATATTCTTGTTGTAGTACGTCACGCCACTGGCAATGGCAGCAGCGACTACCATATAGACAATGCGTCTTAATTTACGTTTAAAAATGCGCTTAAATGGGTAACCGCGTTTTTTATTGGGGTAGCGCCTGCTCACTTGTTAAGAACCTTTTTTCGAATTTTTGGTATTTTTAAGATAGCCGATGATTTCTTCTTTGGCTTCGCTCATCACCGAATCTCGATCTAAGCTATCTAAGATATTTTGTACAACTAACTTAGGTCCACCATCACCCCATGATTTTCCTTTCATTAAATAGTCTTCGGCGACACGCCCAACGATCAAAGTGCCGTACCAAGCAACTGCGCCTTGGGCAATGCCTGTAACCACGGTAGATAAGCCACCCGTGCCTATTTTTAATGCAGATGAGGCGAAGTGTATCGCCCAAAACGTTGCGTATAACACCAGCATTTGGGTCGCAATCGTTTTGATTAATTCACCTGCCTCGGTTTTACTCATAGGCAAACCATAAATTTTGGATAGATGAATCACCATACTGACATCAATCGCGGCAGCCGCTAATAAATCAGCGACAGGAATCGGGTTAAGCGCCACGGCAATACCTTTGCCAGCACAATACATATGAATCGTTTCTTCGCCTAATTCTTTACGTGCGCTAAGCAAGCGTTCACCGAGTTGTTCGCTTAAATTCCCCGCAAAAAGGGATGCATTGAGAGCGGACAGCGTTTTACCTTCTGCTTCGATAATATCCCATAAACGGGATTTTAAATTAAGGATGTCCACGGGGCGTTGGCGCACAGTTTCGTTCTCATTGCCCTCTTCATCGACATAAACCACCGTCTGTTGGCTGGGTGATGCTGCTGTAAAGACAATGTTTTCAGGGGCAATAATGTTTTTCACCCGTTTGCGAATAATGGTACGCAGTTTTAAGGTTTCAGCTTCGTTGTATTGGTCGGCTTTGTTGACGACGAGAATAATAGGGCGTTGAGTATCAGCCACAATTTTTAACGCATTAAGTTCTACATCCGTTAAATCACTGTCTATCACAAATAATAATAAGTCCGAACGATTAGCGACTTCGTGGGCAAGGCGTTCGCGTTCTTCGCCGTCTATTTCATTAATGCCCGGTGTGTCGATCAGATAAACGCCACCGGCATCAACTTCTTGCCATTCGGCGATGCCTTCAGTTTTGGTTTCGCCATGCAATACGCTGACACTAAAGGTTTGTTTACCTAATAAGGCATTTAAAACAGATGATTTACCGACACTGACACGACCAAAAACTGCAATATGTAGATGCCCTTTTTCTAGCTTATCCAGCATCCCTCGCAGTTTTTGATAATCGTCGCGTAATATACTTCGCACAGAATCAGGCACACGACTATCGTCGAGTAGTTGCGTTAAACTTTCTTTGGCTAAATCGACGTTGGCATCGCCACTATTGTTTGTGTTGGTGCTTTGATTATTCGCTTTATTTCTCAATGGATCTTTTTCCTCTCCTTCCTCATTACTATTATCAGTCTTTGGATTTGCTGTCGAGAACCAACTTGGCAAATACTTTTGCGCGTGTTTCAAGATTTTCATTGAGCATCTCCTTAAAGGTGAGGGCAACGGGAGCAGCTTGTAATTTACCGCGCTGTTGCAATGTTTTTGTAATGGCATGCCCGAGTGCATCAAAAATCAATCCGTAAGCGACTGCGTGTGTTAATCCCCCCGTGATTGTGCCGATACCAGGAAAGGCCTTCATGCCGTTACCCGCAACTGCTAATAATATGGGGGTGCTCTTTTTTAACTGCCCTGAACTAAAATCCAAGAGCTTGTCGATATCCAATTGCCGTACAGGCACATCGTATAATGAACATAACTGTTTGACCATGAGTGTACCGAGTACGCCTTGAATAACTAAATCAGAGCCAGGGCTTAATGCGGCCAATGCACCGAATACTGCTTTTCGGGTAGAACTTTTAATAATTGCTTCGGCTTTATCATTACGAAATTCTACTTTGGCACTGTCTAGTTTTTGTTTGACTAAAACAAACACGCTGGCATCGCGTAAACTTTCTAAAATCTCACTTTGCGAATCAATCTCTGTCTGTAAGGCATTGGCAAGGGGTGCAACATCCGCTTTGCGTTCACGAATGATTTTTTGTTCGCGACCATCGGGGTAGATTTTTAAGATTTCTTCTTCACCGCCGGATTGGATAAACACCAATTGAATCGTTTTTGTGGATGTCTTTTTA
>CAZMWD010000141.1:2343-6180 GCA_964569685.1 uncultured Cocleimonas sp.
TTGATAATAGAGGATTTTCCTGTACTCACATCACCAAATAACGCGACATAAATACTGCCCGCTGCTTTGCGTATCTGTAAGTGCTCTATCTCTTGGCGTAGTTCAGCCGTTTCCATACCAGTACTTTCGGCATGATCAAGTTCTTTAAGAATGCGTTCTTGCGAAACGACCTCTTTTTCAAAATCGGGACCAAGTTGTGCTGGTTTAAGTAATTTGTAAACCAGCCAAATACTGACTAAAATCAAAGCACTGATCAATGCCATATAGGTGTAAAAAAGAGGTTCTGGAACACTTTGCAGACGATCCCACACATCCATTGCGCTTTTGGTCGCAAAGAAGATAAATAGAATAAGAAATAGGGTGAGAACGATGACACCCAGAGCCATTAAACGGCGTAGTTTTGATCCAGCTTTTTTCATGGCTACAAGTTATCATAGTCTGGATATTCTTTGCAGAATTACTTGCTTAATTTATGGCAGTTATTTGTTTACTATTGCGTTGATTTCACCGTCTTTTAGTTTCACCAAAATAGCTTGTTTGTTTGTCACTTGGCTAATAGATGAGATTAAACCCCCCGATTGTTTGTCTTTGGCAATTGCATAACCGCGTTCCAGTGTTTTTAATGGGCTGATGCTATCGAGTTTACCTATTTGTATTTTAAAGCGCGCTGTTTGCCTTTCTAACTGATGGTTAATGGTTTGTTGTAGGCGTTGCTTGGTATTTATCAATAGTTGTTGTTTTGTTGCTATTTTATACAAGGGTGATTGATGCTCCAGTTGAGTTTTTGCCTGTTGATATTGGTTGTGACTATTCTCTAAAATAAAGTAAATTTGCTGTTTCAATCGAATGGATAATTCATCCAGCCGTTGGGTTTGTTGGCGGATTTTATTAGCGGGTTTTTGTGCATTTAAACGGGCTATTTTCCAATCGAGCGTTTGCTGTTTTTGATGAAGTGTTTGCTCCATTCTTTGTTGAAACCACAGTTCGGTTTGTAATACAGAGGTTACAAGTTGTTTATTATCTTGAGTGACTAATTCAGCAGCCGCTGAGGGGGTTGGTGCGCGTACATCTGCAACGAAATCGGCAATAGTAAAATCAATCTCATGTCCAACACCACTAATAATGGGAATAGTCGCGTTATAAATAGCCTTGGCGACATTTTCTTCGTTAAAACACCATAGGTCTTCGAGTGAACCACCGCCTCTTGCTATAATCAGCACATCACATTTATTATCCGCAGAGGCTTTGCGAATAGCGGTTTCTACTTGAGTTTTTGCAGCATGACCTTGAACGGCAACCGGATAAATTAATACTTCTGTTTGCGGGCTACGCCGTTTTAATACATTTAAAATATCACGAATCGCCGCACCGGTGGGCGATGTAATAATACCAATGCGTTTTGGAAATTCAGGAAGCTCTTTTTTATGCGTTTCGTCAAATAATCCTGCGTTTGAAAGCTTGAGTTTGAGTTCATCAAATTGTTTTTGTAAAAGCCCAACGCCCGCATCCTCCATATGCTCGGCAATTAATTGATAATCACCCCGTGGCTCATATAAACCCACGCGACCACGCACCAATACTTTCATGCCATTGGCAGGTTGAATGCTAAGTTTCATATTACGGTTACGAAACATGGCACAACGAATCTGTGCGCTGGAATCTTTAAGAGAAAAATATAAATGACCCGAAGCAGGACGCGATAAGTTCGATATTTCACCTTCGCACCAAAGTAATGGAAATCCACGCGTGAGCAGTTGATTTACTTCGCTATTGAGGTCGGAAATACTGAGGATGGTACGGTTATCTTGTTGCATTAATGAATTATACCCATAAAAAAAGCCGAGAAGTTCTCGGCTTTCCAAATAATAAAGCTATTTGTTTTAGAACGTAGGCCCAGCTGTTTTAGCCACTTCTGCCTGTTTTTTAATAGCATCAATCTGACTCGCGACAGTGTTCGCAATCTTAATCGCTTTGTCTTTCTTGCCATCTTTAGCAAGTGCTTCTGCTTTTTTAATCATTTTACCCATATCACGCCATTCAAAGCCTAATGCTTTAGCTTCTTTCTGTGATTTTTTAGCTGCGTCAATTGCATCTGCTGCGCCACCTGCTGTAGCGGTTGATAATGCACCTGCGCTTAATGAAAGCGTTAATGTCGCCAGTAAAAGTTTGAGTTTCATTCATTCCTCCTAGTAGATTGAATTTTATGTTTGAGATTTTGATAATCTCTTTGTATTATTTATTGGTTTATCGTTAAAATTATTTAACAATAATGTATTGATACCAGTTTACCCAGACGAGGTCAATCTCTATAATAACCCGCTAACATACCAAAACCCAATAACATACCAACCGTTGGATTACATAATAATGAGAATTTTAGAAGAAGCCCTTACCTTTGATGATGTTTTATTAGTTCCTGCACATTCAAATGTGTTACCTGCGGAAGTTGATTTAAGTACCCCGTTGACTAAAAATATCACCTTAAACATCCCGATGTTATCTGCAGCAATGGATACAGTCACCGAAGCAAACCTAGCGATAGCCTTAGCCCAAGAAGGGGGTTTGGGCATCGTACATAAAAACATGACGATTGATGCGCAGGCGAATATTATTTCATCAGTTAAGCGTTTTGAAAGTGGCATTATTAAAGACCCAATTACAATAGGTCCTGATGTCTCTATTGAAGAAGTGATGGCACTCACGGCAAAACATAAAATATCCGGTGTTCCCGTCATTGAAAACGGTGACGATTTAGTGGGAATTGTAACCGGACGTGATTTACGTTTTGAAACAAAACTTGATCAGCCGGTATCTTCCATTATGACACCCAAAGATAAGTTGATTACGGTTTCAGAAGGTGCGAGTAAAGATGAAATCAAAAAGCTGTTGCATACCAATCGCATCGAAAAAGTATTGGTGATTAACGATCAGTTTAAGTTGCGTGGTTTGATTACAGTTAAGGATATTCAAAAATCAAAAGACTTCCCAAATGCCTGTAAAGATGAATCCGGTAGTTTACGTGTCGGCGCGGCAGTTGGCACAGGGCACGGTACAGAAGCGCGTGTAGAAGCATTAGTTAAAGCAGGGGCTGATGTGATTATTGTGGATACGGCACATGGACATTCGCAAGGTGTTTTAGATCGTGTTACATGGGTGAAACAAAACTACCCGCAAGTAGAGGTGATTGGTGGCAATATTGCAACGGGCGCAGCAGCACTAGCGTTAGTTGAAGCAGGTGCGGATGCGGTTAAAGTGGGTATCGGCCCCGGTTCAATTTGTACGACAAGAATGGTTGCAGGTGTTGGCGTGCCACAAATCACAGCGATTATGAATGTGGCTAATGCCCTAAAAGGTAGTGGCATTCCATTGATTGCAGATGGCGGTATTCGTTTTTCGGGTGATATTGCTAAATCACTGGCGGCGGGCGCACATTGTGTGATGTTAGGCGGTATGTTTGCCGGAACAGAAGAAGCACCCGGCGAGATTATTATTTATCAAGGACGTTCGTATAAATCATACCGTGGTATGGGTTCATTAGGCGCAATGGCAGATGGTTCGAGTGATCGTTATTTCCAAGAATCTGAAAATGCGGCGGATAAATTAGTACCCGAAGGTATCGAAGGACAAGTGCCTTTTAAAGGTTCGCTAGCGCCCATTATTCATCAATTAAACGGCGGTATTCGTTCTAGCATGGGTTATGTTGGCTGTGCTAATTTAGATGAAATGCGTTCCAAGCCAGAGTTTGTAAGAATCACCGGCGCGGGTATGGCAGAGTCCCATGTGCATGATGTGACGATTACGAAAGAAGCGCCAAATTATCATTCTTAGAGGTATTAA
>CAZMWD010000142.1:0-6160 GCA_964569685.1 uncultured Cocleimonas sp.
CGCGCCCTAGGATGCGCCTTATCATAAACCTTAGCCAAGTGCTGAAAATCAAGATGGGTGTAAATCTGCGTGGTACTAATATCGGCATGCCCCAATAATTCTTGGACTGCGCGTAAATCACCAGATGATTCTAAAATGTGGCTGGCGAATGAATGGCGTAATTTATGTGGGTGAATATGCTGTTCCAAACCTTGTTTTTGTCGCCAATAGTTTAAGCGTTGTTGTACCGTTCTTGGGCTAATACGTTTACCTAGTTTACTAATAAACAAGGCATTTTCTTCAAGCCCTATTTTTATTAATTCGCCACGACAACCTAACCAAGCCTGTAATGCATTGGCTGCTTTGCTACCGATAGGCAAATCACGAGACTTGTTTCCCTTGCCGGTTACGCGAAGCATATTTTCTTTTAAATCGATGCTATTAATATCAAGGCTGATTAATTCAGCCAGTCGTAAACCCGATGAATAAAACAATTCCATAATAGCGCGATCACGAACCGCTAGAACACTATCACCCGGAATTTCCAATAATTGCGTTAAGCTTTCTGCGTCTAATGTTTCGGGCAAGGTTCGGGCAACTTTAGGCGCACGAATATCTAATGCAGGATTTTTTTTAATGAGGTTGTTGCGAAGAGAGTAATGATAAAAACTACGCAGAGACGATAATTTTCGTTGCAAGGTTTTACCTGTAACGCCTTGGCGGTGCATTAATGCAACCCAGTTGCGAATACTTAAACTATCCGCGCTAAGAATATTGGGAGTATTGGGAATATTGACTGGATTTTTATCGTTACTTTTATTGTTATTGTTATTATTTTTGTTTTTTTCAGCAAGCCATTGGCTAAACTGATCTAAGTCACGTTTATAAGCACCCAATGTATGCTTTGAATACTGTTTTTCGTATTTTAAATAATGTTCGAATGCTTGTAGGGGATTTGCCAAACTCATAAGGACACCTCTACTTTACATAGCTGAAAAAATAGTCTCTATTTTTTCAAATAACGCAATAAACCCGATGAAACTAATTCACCCAGATGACTGATAAACACTGTCCCCATTCCCGGATGGAAACGCGCTTCATCTTTGCTTCCTAGTGCAAGAATACCTAATTTTTCCACACCTAATTCTAACTCTGCCCCTAATCCTGACAAAGGAATAAGTGCAACGGAATTTACCTTACCCGCATTATCATTAAACAAAAACGTCTGCTGATTTTCTTTTAGACGACCACACACGGGCTTCTTGCTATCAAACAAGCGCTTAAACGGCACTAAACCTTTATCATCAGAATTTATAAAATGTAACCCTGTGTTGTTAGCATCATTACTGATAATACGAACTGAAACAAAGTCTGCATTAAAATCATCTCTTAACACGTCTTGGCAAGTTGCAATCACACCATCAAGATCATCAGCACGCATTAATTCAAGCGTAAAACGTTGTAAGCGCGTGACGATTTGTTCATTGCCTCTTGCAGTACGAATCAACCCATTGAGTTGCTCTTCTAAATCTCGACTTTTTTCACGAAGCACCGCGACCTGACGTTCAATTAAAGAAGCCGCACCTGCTTGATGTGGTACTTGGATGCTTTCTAATAGGTCAGCATGGCGATTAAAAAAGTCTGGGTGCGATGCAAGGTATTTTGCAATTACATCCTCATCCATCATCGCATCAGCAAGAATATCTACATCGTCATCTGTGTTTTTGCTAATAGCTGAATCTTTTGTAAGTGAACTCATGTTCGTTTTGCCTCATCCTAGAGATTGTCATAATCGATCATTATTTTTGTTAATTTTTATAAAATAATCGTGCCCGTAAATACAGTCGCTGTTGCTCCCGTCATCATAACTGGATTTTGCCCACCTGCCCAGTGAATTGATAGATTTCCACCGCTTAATTTTACAGCAACTGTATCATTCAATAAACCTAAAGAATGCCCCGCGACCACTGCTGCACAAGCACCCGTACCGCAAGCGCGTGTTTCGCCTGCGCCACGTTCAAACACGCGCAAACGAATACTTGATTGATTAAGCACCTGCATAAAACCAACATTGACTGATTCTGGGAAACTGGGGTGCGCTTGAATTTTAGAACCCAGCACCTGCACCGGTGCATTTTCAATATCATTCACCTGAATAACAACATGCGGATTGCCTACCGACACCACACTGAAATGAATCATTTCTCCCTCAATATCCAAAGAATATTGTTTCTGCGTTTGGCTTGTTAAAAACGGTAATGCTTCTGGCTCAAGAGATGGCTTGCCCATATCAACCGTTACCTGCCCATCAGTTTCTAGTGTAAGTGTGATTAATCCACTCTCGGTAATTACGGGAATTTCAGTTTTATTACTCAAGCCTTGATCATGCACAAACGTTGCAAAACAACGCGCACCATTACCGCACTGCTCTACCTCTCCTCCATCGGCATTAAATATACGATAACGAAAATCTGCCTCATCAATATCAGAAGCCTGCACTAATAGAAGTTGATCACAGCCAATACCCAAATGGCGATCTGCTATAAATCGAATCTGATCCGTCGTTAAGTTCACCGATTGGTTAATGGCATCAATCACTACAAAATCATTCCCTAAACCGTGCATTTTTGTAAAATTAATGTGCATATCTTTAGCTACGTTCTTGAATAATAATTATTTACCGCTATATTATAGGATGTCTATCAATTGAGACAGACAAAAGATAGTGCGATTAATCGCTTTTGATGATAAAGTACGACGCGCATATCAGTATAAACTAATATAGATAAACAATATAGGAGAACGAAATCAATGAGCGATTTCAATGAAGAATTAGACGCACGTGGCCTTAACTGTCCATTACCCATTTTACGCGCTAAAAAAGCAATCAACGGTCTTGAAGTGGGCCAAACACTTAAAATCATTGCAACTGACCCTGGTTCAGTTAAAGATTTTGAAGCTTTTTGTAAGCAAACAGGCAACGAGCTTATGTCTACTGCTGAAGACGGTGATGAATACACTTTCTTCATCAAGAAAGGCGCTTAATTAGATTTCGTTATCTAATTAAAGTAAAAAAGCACCCTTGGGTGCTTTTTTTATGGGCTAAAATAACGTAATGAAAAACGACTCTAAACTAATCAAAGCCTTCCTAAAAGAAAAACAAACACACTCTTTATACCGCTCTGTTCGCACCAGCGAATCCCCGCAACAACCTCACATGCAAATTAACAGAGAAGATCTCCTCACATTTTGTAGTAATGATTACCTTGGGCTTGCCAATCACCCCGATGTTATTAAAGCCTTTAAACAAGCAGCTGACAAATACGGTGTCGGCAGTGGTGCAGCGCACCTAATCAATGGGCATTCAATCGAGCATCAAAAGTTAGAAGAAGAATTAGCAGAATTTACGGGGCGTGATCGCGCATTGTTATTTTCAACGGGCTATATGGCAAACTTAGGCGTAGTTAATGCGCTTATGCAACAACGGGGTGATAGGATTTTTGCCGATAAATTAAACCATGCTTCACTTATCGACGCAGGCTTATTATCAAAAGCCAAGATGCAACGTTACGCCCACAACGATACCAGCGCATTAAAAAAACTGTATCAAAAAAACACAGCCGAAAACACCATGATTCTAAGCGATAGCGTATTCAGCATGGATGGCGACTGCGCCCACGTAAAACAACTTGCTAACATCGCCAAACAAGAACAGGCATGGTTAATGATTGATGATGCACATGGCTTTGGCACACTCGGTAAAACAGGCGCAGGTGTACTCGAACAAGAAAACCTCACCCAAACCGATGTGCCGATATTAATGGCAACATTGGGCAAAGGCATTGGCACAGCGGGCGCATTTGTGGCAGGCAGTAATGATCTCATCGAATACCTTATACAAACTGCCCGAACCTATATTTACACCACTGCCATGCCACCAGCGATTGCAGCCGCTACGCGTGCCAGCTTAAAATTAGTACAACAAGAAACGTGGCGACGCAAAAAACTGCAATCATTGATTCAACAATTTAAACAAGGTGCAAACGACATCGGCATCAAGCTAATGCCATCAAATACCGCTATTCAACCGATACGGGTCGGCAGTACAAAAACAGCAGTAACACTGAGTAATCGACTACGTGAAAAAGGAATATTACTAACCGCTATTCGTCCACCGACCGTTGCAGAAGGCACCGCACGTTTACGCGTTACTTTTTCAGCCAATCATACGGAAGCAGATGTTGATTTATTGTTAACTCATTTACAAGATAGTTTGAAATAATCTGCCTTTCCCGCCTACCCTGAAGAGGGTGTCACAAAAGGTTCATTGTAGGTTGGTGCTGAGCTTGCGAAGCCCAACGATCAACGTCATGTTGGGCTTCGTTCTCAGCACCAACCTACAAAACGTACTTTTACAACACCCTCCTGAAAGGGGAGTTAAAACAACTTAAATGAAACAATACAGTGCTATGATGGTCGATAGTGCTATCTGAAAGTTCTAAACAAATTTGTAAATAAAAATGAATCTTTACCAACATAGTTTAACAACCGCATTTATTAGCTTTTTTGTATTGCTAGTGTCTTTTTCGAACGTATTGGCAAACGAAAAAACAACAACCTCTGATATTCAAAAAAATCAAAAAGCTATATTCACTACAGAAACACTCAACACCTTATTAACTTTCGTCGAAATACAAGAACAATTACGCAAAGAAATCAAAGTGCTAGGGAAAACACTCAAAACGGCGCAATCTGACACCGAAAAAAAAGAGATAAAGACCCAGTTAGAAACAGCAGAAAACAAACTATTAGATACCACCGTTAACTTAGAGAATATCGCGGCCGATACTGATTTAAGTCTATTACGCATCACCAAGGAAGCACCGTTCAATCTCCAAAAAGAATTATTTTCATTGCTCGAACCTGCGCTCAAAGAAATGAAACACGCTACCAGCGATGTACGCCTTAAATCACAACTACGTGAAAAAATTGAACACTTTAATCAACGCGAACCTATTGCCAGAGCGGCACTTAAAAACATTGCGACCTTAAATCGCAAAAATGAAAATAAAAAGATCAAACAAGCGCTAATCAAAATGAATAAAAACTGGTCAAAACAATTAGTTTTTATCCAGAGCGAATTACAAGCCAAAGAATTACAACTGAATAAACTTGAATCACAAGAGCTTAGCCTTGCCAACCAATCCGAAAGTTTTTTTAAAGACTTTTTTCAACGCCGTGGCTGGACCTTAATCCAAGCCCTACTCGCTATTCTTGCTGTCTTTATTATTTCAAAACTTGCTCATCAAATTATCACCCGCACCGTTAAAGGCTACCGTGCAGAACACCGGAGTGTACAACTACGTTTAATCGATTTAACCCACCGTTTTTTAACCTTCTTATTTGCCATCATCGCCCCGATGATTATCTTCTACATTGAAGAAGACTGGGTATTATTTAGCTTGGGCATTTTATTTTTGATAGCAATAGCATGGACATTGCGCCTTACCATTCCACGTTATTGGAGCCAACTTGAATTGTTTTTAAACGTGGGTGCAGTCCGCGAAGGCGAACGTCTGATGCTTGATGGTATCCCTTGGCGCGTGAAACATATTAATATGTATTCGACATTAGAAAACCCCGTCGCCGGATTAAGTCAACGAGTGGATATTGATGATCTGGTTGATTTACGTTCGCGTCCTATCGAACCAGGCGAGCCATGGTTTCCGTGTAAAAAAGGGGACTGGGTCATTTTAAAAGATGGCATTCGCGGTAAAATTATTGGTATATCAATGGAGATGATTCAACTTATCCAAAGGGGTGGCGCGGTATGCACTTACACCATGGGTGATTTTCTATCGCAGTCACCCAAAAACTTATCTAAAAATTTTCGCATAAAAGAAACCATTAGCATTAGCTACGCACACCAAAAAGAAAGTACCAGTAGCATTCTCGAAACGTTGCAAACTATCATCAATCAACGCGCCATTGAAGAGGGCTATAAAGATTCAATCCAACATATTCGTGTCGAATTTGAAAACGCTGCCGACTCCTCTTTAAACCTTGTAGTTATTGCTGATTTCAAAGGTGATGTAGCCGATATTTACACACGGTTACGCCGTGCAATACAACGCTGGAGCGTGGATGCTTGCACCGAAAATGGCTGGGATATTCCTTATCC
>CAZMWD010000143.1:0-6093 GCA_964569685.1 uncultured Cocleimonas sp.
ACAGCCGGTTGATAGCTTGTGCCTTTATGTGTAAACGAACCATTCAGATTCAAGGTTGCTTGTGCATTATCTTTAATAGACACCACAGGAAAGGATGGACCGTGTGCCAGCCAAGTACCTGAGTGACCTGAAAAATTCATCATTCCTATATTAATATCATCAATATCAGGGTCTGCCGCTATTTGATCCAATGCAATACCTAATGAAGTACGCAAGACTCCTAAACGAGAATCTTGTTCTCTACGGGCTCTATCTTCAGTGGTGAGTTCATTCAGCATACTACCGGAATTATCAAATACAAAGAGTACATTGGGTGGCGCAGGTGGCTTTTCCGCTTTAAATATATCGGTGTCATCTGCCATCGTTGAACTCGCTACAAAAACAACTAGGCTGATGCCAACTAATAGGCTTATTTTATGTTTTAAATAGATGATTAAATTCATAATAGTTTCTCGCTACTCGCTTTTTTACTACATTTCAAATTATTTTAATTTTTTGATTTATTTATCCAGTACACTTTCGGTAATTTATCTATTGCTTCTGTTGATTGAATTGGACTTGCTGTTCCTACGCTAATCAACTTTTTAATCGAACAATGATCTACTGTACAATTAACCAACGGAGGAATAACAATACTCGGTACATCTGGAATTCCAGGGACAGGAAGAGCAAAATAATCATTTCCTGCGGGATCTTTTAGATTCATTACAGGTTTAGCTTTAAGTAAATCCAATACATATAAGTGTGATTGATTACTCGATATGATATTACAAGAATCATTTGGATCAATCGTTGCAGCCCCTATTCCAAAAGCTGTAAAAATAACTTTGTTATCAAATGTTAATGCCGCTGAAAGTACTTTTTCGCCTTTCACGCCGGATGCATTAGGGTTTCCCTTAAATTTAAAGTACCAGCCTTTTTTAGTACGGCTTGGGCTAATCAAATCTGTATTTGCTACATCCTTTGCTGCTAGAAGCTCGTCCATTTTAATAATTGGCGTTATCAGAGTATCTGCAGGTGTGGGCGCACCTAATTCACCGTCTGCATATTTAAACGGATGATTATCAAATAAAACAAAGAGACCATCATCTGTACCTATTGATAATGGATTAGGGCGATCACCCGAACCTATCACCACACTCATCAAAAACTGTCCGCCACGTCTAAAGAATGCTACATCCGGCTCTGTAAAGAATTTACGTTTAACGACTTCTGTGCCACCTAAACTTGCAAAGTTATACAGTGTTGCGTCACTAATATTTGGCTTAAAGTCCAAATCGACACGCCAGATGTTGCCACCCGTATCGGCAAAGTACAAACGATCGGCTAAGCCATTTCTATCGGTGTCTATAACACGTACACCGCCAGCAACAGCATACTCGACAGAGGCACCCGGTGTTTTCCAAAGCTTGCTACCATCTTCAATATCAATCACATAAACATCAGAACCTCTAGCGGTATCTGCTTCACCACCATTATCATCCACATAACCACCACCAACAATCATTGCCCATTTTGTGTCTGTAGCTGTTACTCTCACCTTAACAATTTTGGGCTTAGACCAAGTAAAACCTAAATCAGCATAATCTGTTACCGTTGGATTTATCTTCCAAAGTAATTTAGGGCTAGTAGGACTTGTTACATCAAGCGCATAATACGCTTTTCCACCACGACGCAATCCGAAAAACAGGAGGGTTTTATCACTCGTATCCGCTGCATTAACACGTCCTTGCCAAACAGTAATTTCACCATCAACACCATAAAGATGATCTTCTTGATCTTTATGTTGCCCTTCTTTTTGGCGTTTAATATTTTTCAAAAACTCACTGGGCATATAGGCAAATGCTTCTGTGCCATCTTCTTTAAATGCATGTAGGTAACCTTCATTAGTGCCAACAAAGATATAACCCTGTCCAGCGATTTCTATATGCACGGGTTTACTGTGTAAAATATCGCCCATATGATGTCTTAAATTTCCACCATCATCTTTGCCACGAATAAAGCTTATCAAACCTGCTCGTTCAGCTTCTGTAGAACCTAATTGCTCTTTGGTGATTGTTGAATCTAATTGCGTAAGAGTTATAGATTGACCTGTTTGACCATTATCGGTATAAACAGAAGTACTTCCAGTACGATCTATTTTACTTGCTGCTCCACCCTCTTTAACCGCATGAGTAACAGTACCCGTTGCCCATTCATCTTTGGCCGTATTACTTAACACACCCGTTTTTGATGTAGCGTGTTTGGTATTATCATCACTATCAACCAACTGCCCATTAACTACTTTGAATTTTTTAAGATTGCCAGACCAATGCGAGGTGTTTTCACGACTAAACAAAGGCATATACACCACATTACCGTGTGATAATATTGAATTTTTATTGGGCGTATAAGTAGGTGAGCGGAAAGAATGTGCGTCTTTATTGATATTCTTAATGATTTTATCAAATACTTCAATCAACTTTTCTTCATTATCTGCTGTGAAGAATTCTCCGCCACCTGCTGCTGCTAGAGACTTCAGATAACGACCACCACCAGAGGTTTCACTTAAATTAAAACCAATGGTATGAACATTAATTGGCTGATCGCCATCAATATTATTACCTGTGTTTACATCACTATTATCAGATTCTGCAAGAAACTTCGCTAGTTCTAAACCACATCGACCGTAGTACGCAATTGACTCAGCATCCGACCAATTACCAGAAGGACGAGCGATGTTTTCGCAATTATCTGCGTTGCTTGCGCCAATCATATTAGCCACCAACGCACTACTGTCATTTACAGTAGGTTTACCATCCGATAACAAGATAATCGCATTCTTTGCACATTCTTTTTTAATCGGTGATTTGTACTTTACGCCGGATGATTCAATCGTGCTACTAACCACATGTATACAAGACTCTGTTGTTGTGCTCGTTGTTAAAGTACAACTGTATTGTGTCGCTGGACAGCTTGCTATTAATGTTGATGGAATTGGTTTTTCACAGGTAATCGGTTTACTCGTCTCACCTGTCACCGGTATCATACAAGCAAAGCCACCAGTTGGGTCAGCTACACATGATAACGCACCAAGATTTGCAAGCAAACATTCAGATTCTGTCGCTAACGAACAAGCAATGATGTCAGGGTCTACAGAACATACTGTAAACAAAGGGTCGCTAGCAAGACATGCGGCACGTGTTCTAGGTGCTGGCAACGCACAAAGTACAGCTGTCGTTGAAACTGACAAACCGGTTGTAGTACATTCCGTTGCACTCGTTGCATCACCACAAAAAGTTTCAGCTATAGCACACATTTTTGTATAAGGCTGAGCCACGCAATCCTGACCCGCTATCAGCGTTTCAGAAATAACGGGTGCTGATGTATTTGGTGTAGTCGTATCTGTACACGTTGATCTATTGTTACACACAACACCTGTTGCTCCGCCACAGGGTTCAGTCCTGTTGACATTAACCGTTGTGGTGTTTCCATCTGCCAAGAATAATCCATCATAAGTGGTAGGGTGTGCCGCCTGTGGCTCTGATGGCGGTTTATTCCCCCAATAAACATCTTCGCCACGCATATATTTGGCTGCTTCAAACAATGCGCCTACTATCGGTGTGCCACTGCCTGGAATCCATGAATTGATAATACTTTGGGTATAGCCACGTGTAGTTTGTCCCGTAATTGGAGCAGGTAAATGTGAATCATTCAAATTAGTAAAACGACCGTTTGAGGTTAAAACAGTGAGTGCGTCACTATCAATCGGTGATACTGGATAAGCAGGGCCATGTACTAACCAGCTCCTATCATGATTAAAATTATTCGCAAAACTCATTACGCCAATATTAATATCAGTGGTATCGGGGCTAGAAATTATACTTCCCAAGGCATTTTGTAATTTTTCCATACGGGTATTACCGGTACCGCCTACCTTTGATCTCATACTTCCAGAACCATCCATTACAAACATTATATTAGGTGGATCTTTAGGTGCTTCCACTTCAAAAATTGCAATATCATCCGCAAGTAATGACGTTGAAGTTACCGCAAACACAGCCGTAACCATAAGTGCTGTGAGCGTATTTTTTATATGACTTGTCCAATTCATTGGAATACTACCTTTTCTTTATTTTTATATTATTAGTAAGGTTCTTTACGAGAACTTGTTTGTATTTACTTATATATTTTAGGCGCATGATCAACCAAGCCTATTGTATGGCTTGATTTTGCTCCGGTTCCTGTTAATTTTGTTGTCGCATCTATACGAAATACATTACAACCATAATTGGTTGAACTTGCAGGTGCATTCTTCGGGCAATCAATACCCCTATCTTCAACTTGTATGGTTGCAGTGGAGGTTAACATCGCACCACCCGATACTTCTTCTGGTTGAAAAAAATCAGCTACTACAACAGTATGTGCGTTCGGAAATTTATTATCGGCCTCATTAATATTAAACATAGTCTGATTATCAGGAACGGTTTTACCCAAGGCCGACTCCACGCCTTGATAGGTTAACATCGACGTCACGCTATTACCTGATATTTGCGTATCAATACCTGACATTTTTATTGCACTTAAACCGATAATGGTAATAATTAATAAAAAAACCACTGCCACAATCAAAACAGCACCTTGTTGTTTTGATTGATTGCGTGGAAGACGTCTCTTTTCTGGTTGTTTATTCATCTTTATTCTCATAGTAATACTATTTATTTTAATTATTTCTTAAATGAACGGTTGTGCTAAAAACGGCACGTTGGTATTTATCGGAGGGTGATGTGATTTGTTTATCCAATAGAGTATAGGTTTTCTGCTCAGCAATGTTTTTTACTTCTTTTTGAGACTTGACTAAAATCGCTATTTGCACACTAACAACCCCAGCCCATTCTCCAGCCGCAACATTACTCGCATTCACATATTTATTAGCACCACCAAAGGGTAAACCATCTGTATTGACACCATAGGTTATCTGCATATTCTCGATTCCTTCTGCCATCAACTGTGTGGCAGCGTCAAGAGAACCAACACATTGTAGCTTGTCATTATTTTCTAGAAAAAAGGTATTATAAATATAAGAGCGCGTATTATCCGAACTGGTATTAGTGGGATCATGTTTTTGGCAGTTATCAACTAATTGCCCCAAGCCAGAACAATCAATATTAACCACTGCTCCAGCAGCAGCTGCATCATTACCTAAATAAACCACACCAATACTGTCTGGATTATCACCTGTTCCATTTTGAGTAATAGTGCTAGCAGTAAATAATGCATGACCTACTGAACATCCTGTATGCGGAGTTACATCTGCGGTAATAAACTTGCTCGGAAAAATAGGTACATCTTTACCGGTATTAAAGCCTGTATGCTGAATCACATTTTTCATACTATCCAGTGCTAAACGGGCATTATCTTCTAGTAAAGAATACTGATCACGTTTTACACTACTCTGTAAATTTGACAGGTAAACCGAGCTAATACTCAGTAATAAAAACAAACCAATAACCATCGCCACCATGAGTTCGATTAAGGTCAAGCCAGCTTGTTGTTTTTTAAGCACTCCATTCATACCGGTGTGTTTCATTAGTGAATCCTCGTATGAATTATAATATTATCGGTTCGGCTAGTATCAGCAGGGAAAAGACCACCCGCCTTTATTGTATTGACTGTCTCTTGTCCTATTTCTCTTTCCGACCAGCTTACTTGAACGGCAACCCTGCCATCTGCACAACCGCCAGCACCTGCGGCTGCCGGTTGACACACGACTTGAATGCGACCATTCAGCAATGCACTTTGCATTTTACAAGCCACACTATGCATATCAAAAGTAGCGGCTTGAGTTGCATTACAGCTTGTACCCAATGCACCACAGTCAGTCGTAGGAACAGCAGCACAGTTTGGAGCTGTAGCCGCGCTCGTATCTAACAAATAAGCAGAGGGTGTCACATCACGAACCGCATTGGGGTTAGCGCGCATTCGTTCCACTATATCTTGCATTAAAAACATTGCCTGATGGCGCATGTATGACTGATGTGAGCCTTTCATACTGACTAATTGCAAACCTGCAAGACCTAACATGCCGATAGATATAACCAATGCTGCGATCAT
>CAZMWD010000144.1:0-6093 GCA_964569685.1 uncultured Cocleimonas sp.
ATATGCTATTTGGGCTGGTACGCTCGGTACAGGCTATACTAAACGAAAAAACTCTACCTATCCAATAAATGAATCCAGTGAACTACAGGTATTTCACTGGCTTCTTGTAAATGTGTTTGGCAGCCGATATTAGCAGTTACGATCATTCTGGGTTTATTGGCAGTTAAGTGTGTGATCTTATTGATTTGTAACTTTTGGGATAACACCGGTTGCAAAATGGAGTAAGTGCCCGCTGAGCCACAACACAGATGTGCGTCTGTTATGGGCAGTAATTCATAGCCACAGCCTTCTAAAATACTTTCGACAACCCCTTTTATGTTTTGACCGTGTTGCAAAGTACAAGGCGGGTGCCAACTAATTTCGGTGTTCTTTTCGGGTGCTAGTTTTTTATAATCTTCTTTGGTGATAATTTCAGAAATATCTTTGCACAGTGTTGAAACGCGTTTAGCTTTTTCGGCATAATGCGGGTCATTTCGCAGATAGTGTTGATATTCTTTCACCATTAAACCGCAACCACTGGCTGTGGTTACAATCGCCTCTACGCCACTTTCAATATCTGTCCACCATGCATCAATATTTTTTTTCATAAAGCCTAAAGCGGCTTCTTCTGCGGATAAATGTTGGCTAACCGCGCCGCAACACCCCGCTTTTTTCTGGCGGATTAATGAAATGCCTAATTTGTATAACACGCGAGCGGTAACGGTATTTATATCGGGTGATAGAGCAGGTTGCACGCAGCCATCTAAAATTAACATGCGTCTTTTATGTTCGCGTAACGGCCAAGTGCCTTTGGCGACTGAACGGGGCATTTTTTGGCGCAATTTCTTGGGTAAAAATGGCTTAACGATTTGCCCGCTTTTAAATAGAAAAGTAAAGCGTTTACGATAGGGGAGAACATTAAGCAACACGGTTCGTAACGCGCGTTCTTTAAAGTTACGTGGCGCTGTTTTTTGCTCGACCAGTTTTTTGCCAATATCTAATAATTGTGTATATTTTACGCCCGAGGGACAGGTTGTTTCGCAGTTACGACAACTTAGGCATCTATCCAAATGTGTGCGTGTGGAAGTGTCAACGGCTTTGCCTTCCAATACTTGTTTGATGAGGTAAATACGTCCACGTGGACCATCGTTTTCATCGCCTAAAATTTGATAAGTGGGGCAGGTTGCATTACAAAAACCGCAATGCACACAGTTACGCAGGATGGAATCTGCCAGTTTGCCATCTGCTGTGTTTTTAATGTCGGGGGTGAGTTCTGTTTTCATATTCTATGTATCGTTTTCAATGAGCTTATAACGACTCATAAAGCCTGCCAGGGTTGAAAATCCCCTTAGGGTCCATTTTGTTTTTTAACTGCTTGTGGAGTTTAAAAAGTGCAGGTTCTAGTGGAGTAAAACAAGGCGTTTCCGACACCTCTCCTTTAAATAAAGTGGCATATCCACCGTGTTTATTGGCAATGCTATGGATAATATTAGGCGGTGAATTGCTGTAAACCCAACGAAGCGCGCCCCCCCATTCTATTAATAAATCATCTTTAATAGAAGTGATAGCAGGTGTTGAGGCAGGCAAGGAGAGTCGCCAAAGTGGTTTGTTATCTTGCTGAAAAAAAGCAGTTTTGTGGTTTTTAATCTCTGTCCAAAATTGCTCGCTGTTGGATATTTTAAAGCCATCAAGCTTATTTTCACTATGCTGAACGGCTTGTTGAGTACCAGAAAGTCGTAGATAACAGTTGTCTTCAATCCAAACTGAGCCACTAATAATTTGCTGTTTCTTTCTTAATAAGCGGAAGTACGCCAGCGTGTCTTGCTGTGATGCTTCAAAATTGAGGGTTATTTCATGCTGAGGTTTGGGTAATACACGCAAAGATACATTAAGAATAACACCCAGCGTTCCCATCGAACGAACCATCAAACGTGATAGATCGTAGCCCGCTACATTCTTCATCACTTGACCGCCAAAATTAGCAATCTCGCCTTCACCATTGATGATTTGTACACCTAAAATAGTATCGCGGGCAGAGCCAGTATAAGCCCGACGGGGGCCTGATATGCCGGAGGCGATTGCGCCTCCTATGGTTGCGTTTTCTGAATAACAAGGTGGCTCAAATGGGAGTAGTTGTTGATGTTCTGCAAGCAGGGCTTCTAAATCGCGTATGCGTGTTCCTGCGCGCACGGTGATTGCTAATTCAGTTGGGTCGTAATCGACGATGCCCGTGTGTTGGCTAATGTCGAGGGTTTGAAGATCAATGGATGGATTAACGTTGCCATAAAATGACTTGCTATTGCCACCTTGTAGATTGAGTGCTTGACCTGTTTTTATGGCGTTTTGTACTTGCTGTTGCAGGTTTTTGCTATCGTCGTGATCGGGAGTATTACTAAGTATTGTCATATTTAAAAGTATTATTGATTGATCTGTTATTAAATAGTGCCTAGTTCGTAGTCACTAGTACACGCTAAGTCCTAGTGTCGCCTTATCAGGCGAGCTAGGTCTAAGCTTTGGCATAATCGAGTTATCCATTTTTAAAAAACAAAATGGTAAGCTCGCTAAAAACGTGGAATTTCAGGATGTGGCAACTCACCATTATGAACATGCATCGCCCCTAACTCCGCACAGCGGTGCAGAGTAGGGATGACTTTCCCAGGGTTAAGCAACGCATCAGGATCGAATGCGCTTTTTACAGCAAAAAACTGGGTGAGTTCAGCATCGTTAAATTGTACGCACATTTGGTCGATTTTTTCGTGTCCTACACCGTGTTCACCGGTGATTGTACCGCCAACGGCAACACACAGTTCTAATATATCTGCACCGAAACGCTCGGCTGTTTTTAGTTCACCTTCGTTGTTTGCATCGTATAATATCAATGGGTGTAAATTACCATCGCCGGCATGGAATACATTGGCAACACGTAGCTTATATTTTTGAGAAAACTCTTCAATTTTTTTCAAAACATATGCAATTTTCTTACGTGGAATAGTGCCATCCATACAGTAATAATCAGGCGATAAACGACCCACCGCGGGAAAGGCTGACTTTCGACCTGCCCATAATCGCGCTTGTTCCTCCGCTGTATTGGCAATTACAATACTACTGGCATTGGCTTCATTTAAGGTTTTTTCGACGATTTCAATTTGTTCGCTAACTTGTTGTTCTGTGCCGTCGAGTTCGCATAATAAAATCGCGGCAGCATCTAAAGGGTAGTTCGCTTTTGCAAAGGCTTCTGCTGCCTGAATTGCGGGTTTATCCATCATTTCCAACCCCGCAGGAATAATGCCAGAGGCGATGATTTTAGCGACACTGTTGCCAGCATCTTCGACCTTATCAAACGCTGCCATCAATACTTTTACCGAATCAGGTCGGGGCAATAATTTAACCACGACTTCAACGATAATGCCTAACATGCCTTCTGATCCGGTGATGAGTGCTAATAAATCATAGCCCGGTGTATCCAGTGTTTGTGAGCCTAAAGTAACCAGATCGCCATCAATGGTGACGATTTTTACCTGTAGAACATTATGCACGGTTAAACCATATTTTAGGCAATGTACACCGCCGGCATTTTCCGCCACATTACCGCCAATGGAACAGGCGATTTGCGAAGAAGGGTCGGGTGCGTAAAATAATCCGTGTGGACTAGCTGCTTCTGAAATGGCAAGGTTTCTAACGCCGGGTTGTACTGTCGCTGATTGTTTTTTTACATCTACTTCAATAATTCTATTAAAGCGTGAAAGCCCTAAAATAATACCGCCCTCATGTGGTAATGCACCACCCGATAATCCTGTGCCTGCACCACGTGCGACAATGGGTATTTGCAAGCTAGCGCAACATTTCACAATATCTTGTACTTGTTCAATGGTATCGGGTAGTACAACGGCGAGTGGCAAACGTTGGTAGGCGGAAAGTCCGTCACATTCGTAGGGGGTTAATTGTTCTTTTTTGGTGAGTAAATGTTCGGGCGAGAGTATGTTTTCTAATTGAAAAAGAAGGGTGTTGTAATTATCGGGTCTGTTTATATTACTTTGTGGCATTTACGGAGTGTAACGTGCTTGAACTTGCTAGTACAACGTCTCATAGTAAATGCCTAAATAGAAAGTAAGAAAATACGCTAATGCAAGGCACAGTACGCTGGGAATGGTTGTTCCCTTCACGAGAACGGTAATGTAGCAGTAGCGTATTTACTTACTTCCCGTAGGGCGAAAATGAATGTCATTAAAAAATAGTTTTGATGTCGTCTATGACGGTATTTACTATGAGACGTTGTACTTACAATCAGATACACTATCGTTGGTGTTTTTATAGGGACTTTCGGTTGTTAGAATGATAGTTTTAAAATGATAGCTTTAACATGATAATGACGGGCGCACAGGTTGCGGTCATTATGTTTGGTGGTGCTCTGGGGGCATTAGCACGTTATGTTCTTTCCACTGCCATTATGGATAGAGTAGGTGCGAACTTTCCTTATGGTACGTTAGTGGTGAATGTGCTTGGCTCATTTTTAATGGGTTTTTTGGCGATGTTGTTGGTAGAACGAATCGGGTTAGACCCATTATTAAGGCTGGGTTTATTTGTGGGTTTTTTGGGTGCATTTACTACTTTCTCAACGTTCTCTATGGAAACCCTGAATTTGTTTGAGCAGGGTAATCATTTGCGCGCCTTAATAAATATGCTGGTGAATGTATTATTTAGTGTTTTGGCAGTATGGTTGGGCGTAATGTTAGGCAAATTAATTGGATAAGAAATGTTAGATATAAAGTTATTAAGAAATGATTTAGACGGTGTTGCGGGTCAATTAGCTAAACGCGGTTTTAAGCTGGATGTAAGCGAATTTCAAGCCTTAGAAGATAAACGCAAGGTGCTACAAACCGCCACACAGGATTTACAAAATGAACGCAATACCCGTTCAAAGTCTATTGGGCAAGCTAAAGCGAAGGGTGAAGATATTAAGCCGTTGTTGGCAGAAGTAGCCGATTTAGGCGACAAGCTCAAAGAGGCAGAACAATCACTATCTTCATTACAATCTGATATTGATGAGATTGTAATGGGTGTCCCTAATCTCTTGGATGAATCTGTACCAGAAGGTAAAACAGAAGATGACAATGTAGAAATCACAAAATGGGGTGAGCCAACTTCTTTTGATTTCGAGCCACAAGACCACGTTGATTTGGGGTCGAAAAACGACTGGATGGATTTTGAATCAGGCGTAAAATTAACCGGTTCTCGTTTTGTCGTCATGCGTGACGGTATGGCAAGACTGCATCGTGCATTAATCCAATTTATGCTAGACACTCACGTTAACAACCACGGTTACACTGAGGTCTATGTCCCCTATCTAGTCAATGAAGAGAGTATGTACGGAACAGGGCAACTGCCTAAGTTTGCAGAAGACTCATTTAAGCTAGAAGGTGAGCAAAACTATTATTTAATTCCAACCGCAGAAGTGCCGGTTACAAACTTGGTGCGCGGTGAAATTTTAGATGCGGATCAGCTACCCATGCGGTACACCGCACACACCCCGTGTTTCCGTTCGGAGGCAGGTTCATACGGGCGAGATACACGGGGTTTAATTCGTCAACACCAGTTCGAAAAAGTAGAATTAATCCAGTTTGTAAAGCCAGAAGATTCTGAACAAACATTGGAAAACTTAGTCGGTCATGCCGAAACTATTTTGCAAAAATTAGCGTTGCCCTATCGTAAAGTTGTACTGTGTACGGGGGATACAGGCTTTTCTGCCAGTAAAACCTATGACCTGGAAGTATGGCTTCCGGCACAAGATACTTATCGAGAAATTTCTTCTTGTTCCAATATGAAAGATTTTCAGGCGCGCCGAATGCAGGCACGTTTTCGTAACCCCGAAACCAATAAGCCGGAGCTATTACACACACTCAATGGTTCTGGTTTAGCAGTGGGTAGAACCTTGGTTGCGATTCTTGAAAACTATCAGAATGAAGACGGTAGTATTCGTATTCCTGAGGTATTACAGTCTTATATGGGCGGGAAAAGTCTCTTGAAA
The DNA here is from genome assembly GCA_964569685.1 of uncultured Cocleimonas sp. Classification (GTDB taxonomy): domain Bacteria; phylum Pseudomonadota; class Gammaproteobacteria; order Thiotrichales; family Thiotrichaceae; genus Cocleimonas. The sequence goes on from CAZMWD010000144.1 coordinate 6,005, forward strand.
TAAAAACTTACAAATCCAGTTATTAGTAAATTTAATCAATAAATACAAATAATTAAACACATTAATTAAAGCTTATTACAGATTCATTC
>CAZMWD010000145.1:0-3005 GCA_964569685.1 uncultured Cocleimonas sp.
TGCTAAGTGGAGGGAGTTAGTACGCAATTAACTTTACGATATTTATAATATTCAGCCCACTATAGTTCTTATCACCTCAGAATCAAATCCTCGCCCATATAAAAAGCGCATTTGCCGTGTTTTTTCTTTAAAATCTATTGCCTTTGTTTTTCCAAACTTCTTTTCGCGCTGCATTTTTGCTAACTGAAACCAATCAAGGTTAGCTTCTTGCATAGCCGTATTTATTAATGATGCGGTAATTCCGCGTTGTCGCAGATCATTGGATATTTTCATAAAACCCTGTCCACGCCCGCTTCTATAACGGATAAAGCTTTCTACAAAACGTTCTTCATTTAGATAATTACTTTCTTCTAGCTCATCCAGTAATTTATCAACATCAACACCTTCAACATATTCTTTTAGTGCCAGTTTGTTGCGAATTTCTTTTCTCGAATGTTCTCGCATGGCTAGCGAGTAGATAGCCGAGTTTTTACAGCGTGAATAATTATCTCTTTTACTAAAGCCTAATTTACTACTTTTTTTAGTTTTCTTTTTATTAATCGTTTCATTAAATTGTTCATCGAATTTTGTATTTCGCTTTTTATTAACCTCACTGGTTTTTTTGATTTTATTCTCTATCTGCTTTTCTTTTTTTAAGTTTTTACGTCTTTCACTATTGGGTATGCTATTAAATACATCACCTAATTTTACTACTTCACTCATTTTTGATTACCAGTGATCTATAAAAATCCACGCAACTCTCCTCTTTAAACAAAGAAGAGCAGGGGAATTTAAAGGCTTTACTACTACTCAATATAATTACCCAGCTAATTCTATCCGTTTTAAAATCCCCCTTAGCCCCCCTTTTCTAAAGGGGAGAATTTACACGCAAACTTCACCACTCGAAGCACCCAGTCGCTATTTTGACGATTTCTTTGACTTTTTAGCTTTCACTTCGCCTGTTTCCGTATCTATTTCTTCTTTGGCTTCTGTTTTCTCAATATTGTCATCATCTGTTTTAGGCATTAGTCTTTCACGTATCAATGCTTCTAATTCATCTGCAATTTCAGGGTGTTCTTTTAAATACAAACCAGAGTTATCTTTACCTTGACCAATTTTCTCGCCTTTGTAGCTATACCAAGAGCCTGCTTTATTGACTAAACCTTCTTGTACACCAAGGTCTAATAGCTCACCTACATGAGAAACACCTTCGCCGTAACGTATTTCAAATTCGGCCTGTTTAAAAGGAGGTGCCATTTTATTTTTAACCACTTTTACGCGTGTTGCATTACCGACAATTTCATCACCTTTTTTAATTGCGCCGATGCGACGAATATCTAAACGAATAGATGCGTAGAATTTAAGTGCATTACCACCGGTGGTTGTTTCTGGGCTACCAAACATCACGCCGATTTTCATACGGATTTGGTTGATGAAAACAACCATGGTGTTAGAGCGTTTGATATTAGCAGTTAATTTACGCAGTGCTTGTGACATTAAGCGTGCTTGCAAACCCATGTGCGAGTCACCCATATCGCCTTCAATTTCTGCCTTGGGTGTTAGTGCGGCAACCGAATCAATGACAATCATATCTACTGCGCCTGAGCGTACTAGCATATCTGTTACTTCTAGTGCTTGCTCGCCTGTATCAGGTTGAGAGATCAAAAGTTCATCAATATTCACGCCTAATTTTTTTGCATAACTAGGATCAAGTGCATGCTCTGCATCAATAAATGCGGCTGTTCCGCCGGCTTTTTGACATTCTGCAATTACATGTAATGTCATGGTTGTTTTACCCGATGATTCTGGGCCGTAGATTTCTACTACGCGTCCTTTTGGTAAACCACCGATGCCAAGTGCGAGATCAAGTGTTAAGGACCCTGATGAGATAACATCAATATTACGTGATGCCGCAGAATCCCCCATGCGCATTACAGTACCTTTACCGAATTGTCTTTCGATTTGCCCTAATGCTGCTGCTAATGCTTGTTTTCTTTGCTCATCCATTTTTATTTACCCTATTGAAGTATTTATTAAGTACTATTTAGTTGATGGTCAATATAATACCGAGGTGCTCCCTCAATTAGTGAGGGACTAAAAATTAATTTAAATATTAATTATCACCACACTTCTCTATTTGTTCTATTCTAACTCATAAAGCGAACATAAATCAAACTTATATTTTCGCGCCTATCTTTTCAATGATACCGTTGAGTGTGTATTCCACCGCTTTTTTACGCACTTTATCCCTATCCCCAGAAAACAATACGGTATCGGCTTCGGCAGAATAATCTTTTAGCATCCAAGCAAAACAGACTGTTCCAACAGGCTTTTCTTTACTTCCACCGCTGGGGCCTGCTATTCCACTAATCGCAATTGCAACATTAGCAGACGAATGTTGTAACGCGCCCTGTACCATTTCTTTTACTACTTGTTCGCTCACTGCGCCGTGTTGTTTCAATGTATTCGCTGATACTCCTAACATATCCTGTTTTGATTGATTGCTATAAGTGACAAAACCTCTATCAAAATAGGCAGAACTACCTGCTGTATCCGTCATCACTTTTGCTACCCAGCCACCAGTGCAAGATTCCGTCGTCACTAAGACTAAATTGTTTTTTATCAAAAAACTTTGAACTTCTTGAATTGTATTGGTCATAAATTAATCAGTTGCGAAGAATTGGTAAGGAATATCCTGATTTCAAATGAGCTTTAAGCCTAGGTTAATAATAGTTGCTTATACTCTATTAGGTACGGGAAGACCCAGTTTTATAAAATTATAAAGACGATTGTTCGGATATTAACGATCCCCAACGTCTCTTTCTAAAAAATACTCAGAACAGGATATTAGCATGTCCAGCTCGATAAAATTTTCAGTCTTATTGTTTATTAGTCTTGTAACTTATGGGTGCGGGGGCGGAGGAGCTAAAACAACAGAGACTATCGCTAGCCATCCCGATACCGAAAATATTTCGAATGGCTCTACTTCGGATGACTCTACTTCGGATGACTCTACTTCGGATGAC
>CAZMWD010000145.1:3105-6079 GCA_964569685.1 uncultured Cocleimonas sp.
CTCTACTTCGGATGACTCTACTTCGGATGACTCTACTTCGGATGACTCTACTTCGGATGACTCTACTTCGGATGACTCTACTTCGGATGACTCTACTTCGAATGATGGGCCTATCGTAGTCAACCCTCCTCGCATACATCATAGTTACAAAGTAAAAAACAAAGCTGATGCCTCACGTTTTTTAACCCAAACCACATTTGGTCCAACACAAGAAAGTATCAATGCATTATTTGCAATAAAAGATTATGAAAAATGGATTGATGCACAATTAAATACCCCCGCCACTCTACACTTCCCAAAAGTAAAAACATTGGCAAAAACCATGTGTGCTGATCAAGACACTGATGGAAAGCAGTTGCTTGATTCTTGGGAGGTCGCCTATCCCCGCCACCAAGTCTGGTGGGAAACGGCAATGCATGCAGACGATCAACTCAGACAACGTGTTGCCTTAGCTTTAAGTGAAATTCTAGTGGTATCCGATTCCGATGGTCTAGGTTTAAGTCAATTCGGTTTTGCAGTCACCAGTTATTATGATGTACTCGTCAAACATGCCTTTGGCAATTACCGTGATTTACTCGAAGAGGTGACACTGCACCCTGCAATGGGTGATTTTTTAAGTATGACACGTAACCGAAAAGCCGATATTGCAGAAGGTATTCGCCCCGATGAAAACTACGCACGCGAGTTGTTGCAACTGTTTACCATTGGCGTACATGAATTAACCATGGGTGGCGGAAAGAAAAAAGACAGCAATGGTAATGCTATCCCCACTTACAACCAGCAAACCATTGAAGAATTTGCCAAAGTCTTTACTGGATGGACCTATGATGGCGTTAGTTGGGATGAATATTTTGGCAATGCCGATCATACCCTACCCTTAGTTGCCGAAGCTCAATATCACGATACCAGTGAGAAAATCTTACTGAATAATCAACTTAGCCCCGCCAATCAAACCGCACAAGCCGATTTAGATTTTGCGCTAGACAATATCTTTAGCCACCCCAATATTGCGCCCTTTATAAGCAAACGTTTAATTCAGCGTCTTGTCACTAGCAACCCTGCTCCCGATTATATCGCACGCGTTGCGGCTGTTTTTAATGATAACGGCAATGGTGTAAAAGGTGATTTAAAAGCCGTTGTAAAAGCAATCCTACTCGATAACGAAACACTCATAAGAAATAATGAAGAGGATTTTGGAAAATTGCGCGAACCGATGTTGCGTATTAGCCATTTATGGCGCGCGTTTAAAATGCAACCGTCTTTAAAAACGGGTCATTATTGGGAGTCTCATATAGGTTGCGGACAAGGCAATTACGAATACTATCATTTCTGGTACGCGCTCGATTTCTTTAATCAAATGACGGGGCAAGGCCCCTTGCAAGCAAAATCTGTTTTCAACTTTTTCACATCTAACTATTCCCCCACAGGCTTACTCAATGATCGTGGGCTTGCCGCACCAGAATTTCAAATTGTTAATGCAAACACACTCACCAACACCTCTAATTTACTGTATCACTTTCTTGAATACTTCAGTGCTAGCACTGCAACAACGCCTACACTTGGGGCGTTTTCTAAACTAGATCTAGCCTATGAAACATCACTTGCCAGTAATACGGATAACTTACTCGACCACTTAAATTTAGTCCTAATGAATGGCTCAATGTCTACACCACTTAGCAATATTATAAAAGAACATCTGAATAAGACCGATGTTTTTCCGGCAGGAGAAGAAGGGAAACTGGTGAAAGCACGAGAAGCGATCATGCTTTTGATTAGCTCCCCAGAATATTTAATCCAAAGATAGATAGTAGGATTTTAAAATGAATACGTTAGAACAACAGCAACGCAGACGATTTTTAAAAAAACTCGCCCTTGGCATCGGCTCAACGTCTCTGCTGGCAACGCAGGGAAAGTTACAACTCATTCAATCCGCAATGGCCGCAGATTACAGTGGTGTTACTGACCACAAGTCTTTGGTCTGTGTATTTCTTGCCGGTGGTAATGATTCCTTCAATATGATGGTGCCTTACCAACAAAGTGCTTACAATCAATACCATGCAGCACGATCTGGAATGGCGCTAGCGCGTAGTACCTTATTGCCATTAACGGGCAATCAACAAGCGTTTCATCCATCCATGCCAGACCTACAAAATCTTTATAACACTAGCAAACTCAGCGTGGTAAGCAATGTGGGCGCATTAATCGAACCCACAACGCGCGCCAGCTATAACAATGAAAGCGTCTTATTACCCGCTGATTTATTTTCACACAGCCATCAGCAAGCATTTTGGCAAACAGGGACAACCGCAAAATCGAGCGTACATCCACCCGGCTGGGGGGGCAGAATGATGGATTTATTAGCATCTGCCAATACCAACCCGACCGACCCCGCCTTATTTAGTGTGGCGGGTAATAGTATTTGGCAAAGAGGCTTACAACCACTGGATTTTGTTCTTAATCCCTTTAATGGTGTCAGTACCATGGAGGCATTCACGCCCGAAACTTGGCCAAACTGGAAAAGTAGCCGTATTAGTGCTTGGAATCAAATTCTCGACTTAAACAATGCTTCGCTACTCAATCAACAAATGACCAGTAAGTATAAAAGCACAACCGAACGTGTCAATGCCTTGATTGGTGAAATCGCTCAGGCTCAAGAAATCACCACACCTTATCCCACAGGAAATGGTCTTGCAGATCAATTAAAAATGGTCGCGAAGATGATTTCAATTAGAGAAAACCTCGGTATGAAACGCCAAATATTTTTTGTGACATTGGGCGGTTGGGATTCGCACAGTAATCAACTCGTGGATCACAGTGCTAATTTAAAACGACTCAATGATGCGCTTAATAGCTTTTATCTCACTACTGTAGAGCTAGGTGTAGCCAACAGTGTAACCACTTTTACTGCCAGCGAGTTTGGACGTAGCTACAGCATTAATGGCGATGGAACTGACCACGCGTGGTCGGGGCATAA
>CAZMWD010000146.1:0-6012 GCA_964569685.1 uncultured Cocleimonas sp.
AGCAGGAGCAAAAAGACAAGCAAGATGGGTATATTAATTACTTGCAAGTCCCTTATAACAGAAATAATTGCAGAATGGGTTACTGTGCTGTTATTAAATTAATGTAGGTTTTTTATAGTAAAACGGTTTGAATAGCCCTTTTTCATACCGTCCGTCCAAAGTATGACCGCCTAGGGGAAAGAGGGTAGACTATTTTTTAGAAGGACGCTAGTATTAGCTTCGAATCAGGGATTAGAAAAATTTATTTTCAATCTCCTTACATAATAATAACTATAATAGGATCCTTACTCTGTGTTTTCCTTATCTAATAATAAAGGCAGTCTTCTTGGTATAGATATTAGTTCTTCTGCGGTTAAGCTCATTGAGCTTTCACGTAAAGGCTCTAAATATCGCGTCGATAGTTATGCCGTAGCTTCATTACCTGAAGGTGCAGCAAACGAACGTGATATTCACGAGGCAGAACTAGTTGGCGAAGCCATTAAAAAAGTACTCAAGAATAGCCGAACTAAAAGTCGCCGTTGTGCTCTAGGTATACCTTCTTCAATGGCAATCAATAAAGTCATTAGTGTCCCTTCTTCTATTCCCGCAACGGAACTCGAAGCACAAATTTCGATGGAAGCGGAACAGTATATTCCTTACCCAATGGAGGAAGTGAATTTTGACTTTGAAGTATTGGGTCAATCTGCAAGTTCTCCTGACATGGTGGATGTACTGTTAGCAGCAACCCGAACTGAAAATGTCGAGGTTAGACTAGCAGCGGCGGAAATGGCAGGGCTTGAAGTAGAGGTTGTAGACCTTGAGTCGCATGCCATGGAACTTCTGTTTAGTAAGATGGTAGATGATGTTAATAAGCATGATGTACTTGCGGTTGTTGAGTTTGGTGCTTCTATGACAGGCATTAACGTTTTTGAGAAAGGTAAAGTCGTCTTTTCCAGAGAACAAGTGTTTGGTGGCAAACAGTTAACGCAAGAAATCATGCAGCGTTACGGTTTAACATACGCAGAAGCAGGCTTAGCGAAAAAGAACGGCAATTTACCAGAAGGTTATATTCCTGAGGTGTTAGAGCCATTTAAAGAAAATATGGTAAGACAGGTACAACGTTTCTTACAGTTTTATTACGCATCTACTCAACAAGAAAAAATTGATAAAATACTATTATCAGGTGGTGGCGCAAGTATTCCAGGTATTGATGAGCAGATTCAAAATGCGATTGGAATTCCTACTGCGCTAGCGAATCCATTTTCTCAAGTAATTCTAAATTCAAAAGTAAATCCAGCACGATTTACCAGTGATATTCCAGCGATGTTAGTTCCTACTGGTTTAGCTTTAAGAGGGTTTGAATAATGTCAGGCATTAATTTATTACCTTGGCGCGAAGAAGCTCGCAAAAAGAGTCAAAAACAATTTGTAATGACAGCCGTCAGTGCCATTGTTTTAGGCGCAGTGACTGTGGGAGCAGGCTATGCTTATATGCAGGGTCGCATTTCGTACCAAGAAGAACGTAACCAATTTTTACAAACAGAAATTACAAAACTGGATAGTCAAATAGCAGAGATTAAAACGCTTGATGCACAAAGAAAAGCATTGCTTGATCGCATCGCGGTTATCGAACGTTTGCAGTCAGAACGTCCGGGAATTGTTCATCTATTTGATGAAATGGTGAATGCATTACCCAAAGGTTTATTCTTAACTAAATTGAAACAAACGGGTAATAAGATCAAAGTTGAAGGTAAAGCTGAATCTAACGCACGTGTTTCGAGTTATATGAATAAGCTTAATTCGTCACCTTGGTTAAAGTCATCTGATCTAAATACGATTTCTGTCTCTAAGAATAATAAAAACAATAACAGTCGTTTACGCTTTTTTAGTCTGAATGTTACTCAGCTACTAAAAGGGTCAGATGAGGAGTCACCTAATGGCCATTGATTTACAAGAAATAAATAGTCTGATTGAAGATCCGGCAAACGTTTCACTTCCCATAAAAGCAGGTGCAATACTCGCGCTGTTTGGATTGATTTTATTTGGCGGTTATAAATTTATTATCGTTGATGAGATAGAAGTACATAAACAGGTTGAGAGTAAAGAAGTAGGCTTGCGCGAAACATTTGAAAAGAAGCAAGCGCGTGCCAATCAATTACCGGCACTTAAAGCACAATTAGAAGAAATGCAAACGTCATTTGCTGCTTTAAAACGTCAGCTACCCAGTGACACGGAAATTCCAGGCTTAATACTCGATATATCTGAAAAAGGTTTGACCAATGGTTTAGAGATAGACTTGTTTGAACCAAAGCCAGAAATACATAAAGAGTTTTTTGCTGAAAAGCCAATTACACTAAAAGCACGCGGAACATATAATGAATTGGCTGCTTTTGTAAGTGACTTATCTGGCTTACCTCGAATCGTAACGATTAATAATATTCAACTTTCGCCAGCGAAAGCAGCAAGTAAGAAGACTAATAGAAAGAAAAACAGTGGGGTGTCGTCAAAATTGACACTAGAGGCCACGATTAAAACCTATCGTTACTTAAATGAAGAAGATGAAAGCGAAGGAGATGCAGGGTGATTTTAATGAATAATAACAATAAAAAACGATTAGCGTTGTCACTGGGAATATCAGTTTTGCTATTGTCTGGCTGTAACGGCAGTATAAGTGATCTTGATAATTATGTTGCAGATCAAAAAGCAAAACCAGCAATACCAATTGCTCCGATTCCTGAGGTGAAGCCTTATTTACGGTTTGAATATCCAGGGCATGAAAAAGATCCTTTTGATATTGCAATGTTAGCGCCAAGTGCAACACCTGTAATAGATAATGGGATTAAAGTTGATACCAGTCGAGTACCTGAATTTTTGGAAGGTTTTCCACTCGATAGTCTTAAAATGGTGGGAACAGTACATAAAGATAATACCTTGTGGGCATTGGTTAAAATACCCGATGGTGCAGTACAAAGTGTTAAAAAAGGTAACTATTTAGGTCAAAACTTTGGCAAGGTCATTACAATTAATGAATCTGAAATGGCTTTACAAGAAACGGTTTCAAATGGTCTTGGTGGTTTTCAAGAACGAGAAACCACCGTGGTTCTTAATCAGTAATAGTACTTTAAATAAATTTAGTAAATTTTAATAATATAAAAATAATGATACAACGTAGTGGGTTAATAAAAATGAAAATAATGACACGTACATTGGTAATTTTGAGTTTGCCAGCTTTGATGTTCGCCACAGGTAGCAGTTATGCTGCTTCGCAATTACAAACGGTTGATTCTGTTGTGCAAGCATCCGGAAAATCAGCATTAAAATTGCATTTTGATAAAGCAGTAGGCTTGCCTAAAAGTTTTACCATGAAGCAACCAGCTACGATTGTAATGGATTTCCCAGATGCATCCTCTGGAATGAAATTTCGCAAGAAGGTAATTAATTCTAAACATGTAAAGCATGTGAGATTTGCACGGGGTGGTAATAAACTACGTGTGATGGTTTCGTTAAACAAGCTATCAAAATATACAACTAGCCTACAAGGCAATAGTGTTGTACTTAATTTTGATGACTCTTCTGCTAGCGCGCGTCCACAGGTCGTTGCTAGAACAGCAGTCCCAGAGATACGTGATCAAAATAGAGCAGCAGGTCCCGTTGTTAAACAAAAAAGTGTGAGGCATCAAGCGGTTGCTAGTAATTATAGAGCAAGACCTAATGCGCAACGCATGACACAACAGCAACGTGCTGCACAACAACAAAGACAACGTGTCGCACAACAAAAAGCAGCTCAACAGAGAAATGCGCATCGTGGTGGTAGTCGCGTAATTGGTCCTGTTGATTTCCAACGTATTGATAACGGTGGCGGTCGTGCAATCATCCAGTTACCACATCCTGCAACGGTTGTGGAGTCGCGTAAGCAAGGTAGCAGTGTTGTATTATTATTGAAAAATGCAGCAACTCGTCAGCCTCATAGACGTATTAACGTAATGGATTTTGCAACACCAGCTTCTTATATTGATGTTTCTCGCAAAGGCGCAGACGTACAAATCAAAATTCTTGCAAATAAAGCATTCGACTTTACAACATCACGTAACGGTCGTGACTTTATTATTAATATGAATAAAGTGAAGCGTATTGCAACACAAAGCCCACTGAAAAAGAAAATTAAGAAATACACGGGTAAAACGCTTTCTCTTAACTTTCAAGATATTGAAGTTCGCTCTGTATTACAGTTATTAGCTGACTTTACGGATAAGAACATTGTAGTGAGTGATACCGTTAAAGGTAACATCACACTGCGTTTAAAGAATGTTCCATGGGATCAGGCATTAGACATCGTATTAGAGTCTAAAGGTCTTGCCATGCGCAGTAACGGTAACGTGATCTGGGTTGCTCCAGCGACAGAATTAGAAGCAAAAGAGCAGCGTGAATTACAAGCGATGAAACGCAAGGAGTCATTAGAGCCATTAGTCACTGAATATATCGCAGTTAACTATGCGAAAGCAGAAGATATGCTATCACTGGTTAAATCAACAGGTGGTAGTGGCGAAGGTTCAATTTTGTCAAAACGTGGCAGTGTCTCGGTTGATAAGCGTACTAATACCTTGTTAGTTCAAGATACGGTATCGAATGTAAACCAAATTAGAGGCATGATTAAGAACTTAGATGTGGCGGTAAGACAGGTATCTGTTGAATCACGTATCGTTATTGCAAGTGATAACTTTGGTAAGAATTTAGGTGCACGTTTTGGTGTGACTAACTTTACTAATCATACTGCACTATCAGGTGGTGCATCAGCTAACAATTCAATGGTGAATGATCTAACGGGCGGAACAGGTAATGTGAAAATCCCATCACTCAATGATCGTTTAAATGTGAACTTACCTATAGCGGGTGCTGCGGGAACTTTCGGTTTTGCCGTGTTAGCTAAAGACTTCTTACTTGATTTAGAGTTGTCAGCACTACAAGCGGAGAACAAAGGTGAGATTATATCTACCCCTCGTGTTGTGACTTCTGATAAAAAGAAAGCATTGATCGAGCAAGGTGTTGAAATTCCGTATCTAACAGCAGCGTCAAGTGGTGCAACCACAGTATCATTTAAGAAAGCAGTACTTAGCTTGGAAGTAACACCACAAATTACGCCAGATGAGCATGTCATCATGGATTTGAAAGTGAATTCAGACTCTGTTGGCCGTGTATTTGCAGGTGTTCCCAGTATCAATACACGTGAAGTAAATACACAGGTGTTGGTAGAAAATGGACAAACAGTCGTATTGGGTGGTGTTCATGAAACGGTTAAAGGAAATGATGTTGAGAAAGTACCGGTATTGGGTGATATTCCAATGTTAGGGCGTCTCTTCCAGCGTAAGCAAACATCAGATAATAAACGTGAATTATTAATCTTTGTAACACCGAAGATTCTTAAATAAGTAAACGTTTTATCAACATTAAAAAAGCCGGACTTCAAATCCGGCTTTTTTAATGCCTGATTTTATTAGGCTTGTTCAGTCTCCCTTGCTAAACTACCCACATGAGTAAAAACATAATCCTCGTAGGATTAATGGGTGCAGGTAAGTCGACCATTGGGCGAAAACTAGCCACCCTTATGAATAAAGAATTCTACGATTCTGACAGAGTAATTGAAGAGCGCACCGGTGTTGATATTGCTACGATTTTTGAAATCGAAGGCGAGCAGGGCTTTCGCGACCGCGAAGAACAAGTGATTGCTGAATTGTGTCAGAAAGAGAATATTATTCTGGCAACCGGAGGCGGTGTTATTTTACGGAAAAACAATCGTAAAGTGATGAGTGAATCTGGTCATGTGGTTTATTTAAAAACCACCGCAGAGTTGCTTTATTCTCGTATTCGATATGATAAAACGCGTCCTTTGATGCAAACCTCTAGCCCAATCAATACATTGAGAAAACTGTTGCAAGATAGGGAACCTTATTATCTTGAAATTGCAGATACTATTATGCCCACGGGCAAACAAAAAGTATCCGTGATTGTGAAGCGGATTCATCAAAGCATTGTTGAT
>CAZMWD010000147.1:0-6012 GCA_964569685.1 uncultured Cocleimonas sp.
AATAAATCAGCCTAACCCGCTTATCCCCTAACACTTTCTTTAATAACTTCAAATCATCATCGCCCACGGGCGCGCTGACATCCGCGCCTAAACGTATCTCGGCTTTTTCGTTATCAGTTTCGTATTCGATAAATACGGGGCACTGCCCTTTTGGTTCTCCGTTTAAGCCTTGTGTGGGTAACAATTCATCCAGTTTATCCAATAAACCGTTAGCCGTTTGGCTTTTATCTATAGTGAGCGTTAAGCGACGTAAAAATTGGTTACGCGCACTTTCAATATTATGCAAGGTTTCGATACGCAAACGAACTGCTCCCGTGGTGTAATCAGAATTAAGCGAGCCTTCAACAACCAGAACTTCATCTTTTTGAATTAAGTGTTCAAACTGTTCGTATATATTACTAAAAATAAAAATCTCATAATAAGCCGTTTTATCATCCAACGTAACAAAAGCGCGTTTGCCTTTATCGGTTGTTTGAGTACGAATCGCAGACACTAAACCCACTAATGTAATTGGCTTTTTCTGATATTTTACATGCCCATCATCTTCTGCCATTGATTTTAAGGTGCGTGAGCGTAACTGTTCCATCTCCCCTTCGTACGCATCGATCGGATGACCCGTAAGATACAAACCTAATGCATCTTTTTCTAAACGAAGGCGTTGCTTTTCATCCCACTCTTCCAATTTTGGAGTCACTTTTTCATCTTGAGCAACCACGACAGAGCCACCAAATAGATCATTTTGTCCGACATCCTCATCGTGGTGTTGTTGCACCGCAATACGCACGATTTCGGGTAAGCCTTCTAATAAACTTCGGCGGTTTGTACCTAATTTATCAAACGCACCTGCTTTAATCAGCGTTTCTAAAATACGTTTGGAGATTTTACGCGACTTAACCCGCTGACACATTTCCGCTAACGATTCAAACGCACCATTTTTATCTCGCTCTTCAATAATTTCGGCTACCGCACTTTCGCCTGCCCCTTTAATTGCACCTAAACCGAAGATCACATTGCCTTCGTTTTCGCTGATGAATTTATAGTGCGAACGGTTAATATCCGGTGGTACAACCTCAAGTTCCATCTGGCGACAATCATCCACAAAGATCACCACTTTTTCGGTGTTATCCATATCAGCAGACAACACCGCCGCCATAAATGCCGCGGGGTAATGTGCTTTTAACCAAATGGTTTGATACGAAACCAGTGCATACGCCGCAGAATGTGATTTATTAAAACCGTATTCTGCAAAATATTCCATTAAATCAAATATTTCAGTGGCGTTGGCAGGGTCTACATTATTTTTATCCGAACCCTCCATAAATATGGAACGCTGTTTTGCCATTTCTTCAGGTTTCTTTTTACCCATCGCACGACGCAGCATATCTGCACCGCCAAGTGAATAACCCGACAGAACCTGTGCAATTTGCATAACCTGTTCTTGATAAACGATAACACCATAGGTCGGTTGCAAAATCGGTTCTAAATCAGGGTGCGGATAGGTAACAGGCTCAATACCTTTTTTACGATTAACAAAGACATCCACCATACCTGATTGCAATGGACCGGGACGATACAACGCAACCAAGGCAATAATATCTTCGAATACATCGGGGTGAAGGCGTTTGATTAACTCCTTCATACCGTGTGATTCCAGTTGGAATACGGCGGTAGTTTTAGCGGATTGTAATAACGCGAATGATTTTTTATCATCCAATGGAATATCTTCAATTCTGATTGAATCTTCACCCTGCTTTTCGCGCATGACGTTAATACTTTTTACCGCCCAATCAATAATGGTAAGGTTACGCAAACCTAAGAAATCAAACTTAACTAAGCCAACCGCTTCAACATCATCCTTATCAAATTGCGAAACAACACTACCACCATCCTCATCACAATAAAGGGGCGTGTAATCAACTAAAGTACTGGGTGAAATTAGAACACCACCGGCATGTTTACCGACGTTTCGTGTGAGGCCTTCAAGTTTTAACGCAAGATCCATTAAGGTAGCAACGTCTTCATCTTGCTCGTACAATTCTTTAAGATCGGGTTCTTGATCCATCGCTTTAGTCAGCGTCATCTTTATTTCAAACGGAATCAGCTTGGCAATACGGTCCACAAAACCATAGGGGTGATTGAGAATTCGCCCAACATCACGCACCACCGCTTTTGCCGCCATCGTACCGTAAGTAATGATTTGTGATACTTTATCTCGCCCGTAAGTGCGCGCGACATAGTCAATCACTAAGTCACGTTTATCCATGCAGAAATCAATATCAAAATCCGGCATTGAAACACGTTCGGGATTTAAAAATCGTTCGAATAGAAGATCGTATTTAAGTGGATCAATATCGGTGATTTTCAGCGCATAAGCGACCACTGAACCTGCACCCGAACCACGGCCTGGCCCTACAGGAATATCATTGTCTTTTGACCATTGAATAAAGTCGGCAACGATTAAGAAATAACCGGGAAACCCCATATCGTTGATAACATCTAACTCAACTTGCAAGCGTTCATCATAGGGTTTACGAATGTCTGCAAAATCATCTGCTTCAACATCAAATAATTCTTTTAAGCGAATTTCTAAGCCTTCTTTAGAGAGTTGACTAAAATATTCCGCTTCCGTCATTCCTTCTGGAATAGGAAACTCTGGCAGATAGTTTTTACCTAAGGTCAATTCAACCGTGCAACGTTTAGCTATTTCTACGGTATTTTCAATCGCTTCTGGAATATCGGCAAACAGCTCGATCATTTCATCGGCAGTACGCAAATATTGTTGATGACTGTAAATTTTAGGACGTGTTTTATCATCCAGCGTAAAGCCATCGTGAATACACACACGCGCTTCATGCGCTTCAAAACCTTCTGCTGTTAGAAAACGCGCATCATTAGTGGCAACCACAGGCGTATTCGTTTCAGTAGCTAACGCGATGGCTTCATGCAGATATTCATCTTCTTGGGTTCTACCTGTGCGCTGTAATTCCAAATAATAACGATCAGGAAAAATTGTTAACCATTTTTTTAAACGCGCCGTTGCTTGTGCTTTGTTCCCTGCTAATAATGAATGACCTACATCGCCATCACGCGCACCCGATAATGCAATCACACCTTCACTAAATTCTTCCACCCAGCTACGTTGTACACGCGGAATACCCAATTTTTGACCTTGCATATAAGCACGCGAGATAAGCTTAGTAACGTTGTGATAACCGTCATTGTTTTGGCACAACAAGATCATGTGATAAAGCAACGATTCGTCTTCGTCATCTTCGAGCAACACATCGACACCAAAGAGTGGCTTTAGCCCTTGCGCTCTTGCCGCACGATAAAACTTCACCATCGCAAACAAATTATTCTGGTCGGTCATCGCAACCGCAGGCATACCACCCGCTTCGACCGCAGGCATTAATTGCTTGATTCGAATAGTGCTATCGACAAGGGAGAATTCGGTATGTAGACGTAGGTGAACGAAACTCATAAGAGTAGTTTAGCAGGTAATTTTGCTATAATGAAAGTGGTAAAATAAAGCTTACGCAAAAAACTTTTCCAAGTTGTTCACCTAGGAGGCTGCCCGAGAACTAAAGATCTACTGCAAACCCCATAAACATCATAATCTGACCTTATTGAAATCGTTAAATAGCCCTGCTATTCGCCTCATTCAATAAGCCCAGCTTATAATATTTCTGTGATTTTCGTTACAATTCTAGTTCTCGGACAGCCTCCTAGAAAATGTTTAACGTCTTTTTAAAAACTCGAAATAGTGTACTTAGAAATTGAATTCACTGAGACTCTTAATTCCTCAAAATGCACCCAGTAAAAACACGACTACCGTACCCAGCATCGCTATACCAAACAAAAGCGGGAAACGTGATGAATCTGGGATAACACTACTAAAGTTTTGAGTATAGGCTTTTTCAGCAAAGCGTTTAGATGTTTTACTATTGAGACGTTGCTCTTTATTAGCTTGAGTAAAATCTAACGTAAACGTTTGATTTATTTCTTTGGTTTCTAACGCAGCTACTAACGGTATTTCTCGTTGGTATAACGCTTTTATTTTTTTTATTTTTTTACCAAACCCCAAATGAGCCATTGCCGTTACTTTTCTATCATTACCCATCTCATCAGTCAGATAATATTCAATCGTTCCCTTTTTACGTGATACTTCATTAAATAGAATATCAGTAACGGTATACGTCTTTTTCATATTTATAGCATTAGCATGTATGTTCATAAATTAAATATAACAAACACGAAGGGTACAACGCACTCATATTAAGAAAGAAGGTAGTAGGTCGTTGTATTAAAAGACTCAGTGGATAAAATTTGAGTATCAGTGGTTATTTTTTAAGCATATCCATTCTATTTAGGTTGCTAATTTTGCAAATTGATTGATTGCCATAAAAGCCATCCAAATAATAAATATAAACACAGCCCAAACGCCTAAACGAGACAGATCCGGTAAATAGTTTTTAATTTTTTCACTATAGTTTATATCATTGTAAATCTCTTGATAGACCATCGTCGCAGTGATTTCTCCATTAGCTCGTGTTGAAGCCTGTATACTAGGCATTTGCTTTAGGCTGACACGTGATATTTTATTAAACTCTGTAAAATCTACGGAGATACGTTGATCTACATCCGCGTCTATCAACGCATCAATTAACGGTTTTTCACGCTGATATACCGCCTTTACAGATTTAATCTTACGATTAAAACCCAATTTCGCGATGCCCGTTACTTTACGTTTATTCTTAATAGAATCAACAAGATAGTATTCTATTGAACCTTTATTACGAGAAAGTTCGGTGAAGACTATATCTTCTATTCGATAGATTTTAGTGTTCATAAGTTTTAAGTCGATCTAGTTTTATTTTTATAATTTGACTTGATCGACCCAACGGTCGAGATAAAAATGATTTTATAATGATCTATATTAAAATATAGACCATATATCACTACAAGTAGTTTGGAAAACTCATTTTTACCTCGTCCTTTGGATCGAAAAAGGCATTAAGGAACGAGGATTTAATAACTTCCCAAACTTTAACGCAGGATTTTTGGTTCAGACGAATTGCTCTCAAGAGGCGCATAGCAGGGCTACGCAACGATTGAGAGCAGTTCGACTGGAGCAAAAAAACTAGTTAGAGTTGGGAAGTTATTGAATCTTCGTTCCTAAGCATTCTGATGAGGCAACAGAAGCCTTCACATCAAAAAACGTATGGGTAAATTAACAGTATTAATTCACGATGGATATTGCAGACTAGATGCACGGGAGTATTCACTTGATAAGAAGTTTAAACGGTAGGAATTAAGGGTTAATCGGTACTTCCTACACACTGTCATCTGCAATAGAAGTGACCGATTCAGGGGGGATATAAAGGGTTTAAAAACGGTACCCTATTGCTAGTTTTATATTACCACCATCTTGTTTTTCAATATTAAACCCTTGATCTGTAAGTTCTTTAGCCCTTTCATCCATCTTTGCTGTATCAATATAAAGTAAATCGATTCCAAAACCACTATTCTTTTGACCACCCAATTTAAAACCTATACCCGCAAATGCGCCGGTGACTTCTTCCATCTCTAAGTCAGCATTGCCAAATAGATTACGTTCTCCTGTCACAATTCCACCAACAGTGCCGTAACCGGCTGTGAGTCGAACGTTACCCGTCAAATAATATCGACCACCTACGGCATAACTTGCCCCAGAACCAGTAACAAAATCTTTTGCAGAGCCATTATCAACCACAGCAATAGCCATGCCTACACCTGCAAATACTTCCGTTTTTTCCACAACGCCGATATTAAGGTTTCCGCCTAACACACCGTATGGCGCACCCACACCCATTGCCACTTTTATATCAGCTGAAAAAGCAGGTAATGATATTAATACCACCGCGCTAAAAAGAATTGATTTCCCAATGTTGTTCATATTCCACCCCTTTATTTTATTTAACCCAAATCCACACTTAGAAGGATGAAATAGAGTGCAAGTATTTGGTTTCACAG
>CAZMWD010000148.1:0-2199 GCA_964569685.1 uncultured Cocleimonas sp.
TTAATTAATTTGAATAAATTAACGGTAACTTTTATGATCTGAGACCTTTGCACGAGTCAGTGGTGAAAGAAAAATGGGCTAAAATTTTACTGATTGAGGCGGAAAATGAAGCTAATTTAGCGACTGCTTGCAGAGTTTATACTTTAGTGAACGGGTTATTAGCAAGTTTTCCAACGAAAAGCAGTGAAATTTTAGTCATTTTTACTCGTCATCTGATTCGTGCAAAGGTCTCAATCTATTTATAATTTTATAAAAGGTGCTATAAAGGATAAAGATGAGTTATCTAAATCATATTAAACGTTGTCATTCTTTTTCTTCTGAAAACTATGTGCCTTTTATGGTAGCTGATGAACAGATGGGTTGGATGCAGAAAAGTTTTGTCTCTCATCTTTTAAAATGGGACTCCGTTTTTCATCAAGATGAGACAGGGTCCATCTTTATCAATCGTGATTTAATGACGGCAGAACAACGCTCATTAGCATGCCAAGCGGTTCTTCAATCCTTGCATAAAACCGGTGTAATTGATTCTTGGGTGGGTGAACCGTATGCGGTGGTCCATCAATTTGGCGAAGCACCGCGTTTACTAATTGAACGCGCTGCCGTTAGTTTTTTCGGCGTGCGGGGGTTTGGCGTACATCTTAATGGATTAGTGAAAAAACATTCAGGTACACATATTTGGATTGCGCGCCGTACCCGTGACAAACCCTTTTGGCCTGGAATGCTGGATCAAATGGTGGCAGGCGGTCAACCTGCAGGAATTGGTTTGATGGAAAATGTGATTAAAGAATCAGCAGAAGAAGCGAATATTCCAGAGTCACTGTCACAACAAGCAGAATGTGTCAGCGAAATTCATTACCGTGGTGAAACGCATCGTGGCTTGCATGTCGATACCTTGTTTAACTATGATCTATGGTTACCCGAAGATTTTGTGCCTGAAAATACCGATGGTGAGGTGGAAGAATTTATCTTAATGCCACTGGAAGAAATGGCACACATCACTGATACCACGGATGAATTTAAAGACAACTGTAATCTGGTCAATATTGATGTGTTAATAAGGCACGGGCTATTATCAAATACACATCCCGAATATGATGAAATAAACCAGTTACTTTATGCGCCTGCCACACTAATCTGAGAAAATAAAATGTATACCACTGAAAATGTTGCTAGTTCACCGCTTATTCCGCTTACAAAAAATACATTAGAGGTCTATTTACAAGAACAACCTGAGCTTGTAAAGAACTGGGTGGAACACACTGATTTTAAAGCAAAGCCGAATACCTTTTGTTTAATACCCGATAATGATGGCAGTATTGCTTCAGTGTTATTTGGGGTGCATGAAACAGATGCAAAGAAGGTCGATACCGCACCCATTTGGTCGATTGCAGGTTTAGCAGATCAGTTGCCTGCTCACACTTATCATTTAGAATGTGATTGGGATAAGAAAAGCAGAGAACAAGCAGCGATTGGCTGGGGTTTAGGGACGTACAAGTTTGGTTTTTTTAAGCAAGAATTTATGACCCAAAACACACCACCGCCGATGTTGAAGTTGGATGAAGAATTAGCAGAAAATATCGATAAAATAGAGGCTTATGTAGATTCTTTTACTTTGGTTCGAGATTTGGTGAATGCGCCTGCCAGCCACATGATGCCAGAAGATTTATCGGAGGTAATGCAAGAATTAGCACAGCAATATGAAGCTGAGTTTACAGAAATAGTCGGAGATGAATTACTCGATGAAAATTACCCCACCATTCATGCCGTAGGCAGAGCGAGTGTGCATCAACCGCGTTTTTTAAAAATGGAATGGGGGCGTTCATCTGATCCTTTATTATGTTTGATTGGTAAAGGGGTTTGTTTTGATACCGGTGGGCTGGATTTAAAACCATCTAAATTTATGCGTTTGATGAAAAAAGACATGGGTGGTGCGGCGCATGTATTGGGTTTGGCAAATCTAATTATGTCGCTGGGTTTAAAAGTACGCTTACAAGTGCTGATTCCTGCGGTAGATAATGCCGTTTCGGCAAATGCCTTTCGCCCGGGTGATGTGCTAGAAACGCGTTCTGGAAAATCAGTCGAAGTGGATAATACTGATGCAGAAGGGCGTTTAGTTTTATGTGATGCGTTAACGTTTGCGAGTGAATGTTCTCCTGATTTAATTATGGACTTTGCTACCTTAACGGGCGCGGCGAGAGT
>CAZMWD010000148.1:2299-6012 GCA_964569685.1 uncultured Cocleimonas sp.
TAAAAAACCATAAGAATATTCCATTTTAGGAATGTATTTGTGGTTATTTTTAATGTATTCTCGCGCCAACTATTAGGAAGTGCTAATATTTGACTGGTTTTAATGTCCCTTTTGGATGACTATTTAATAGTGTAATGGATATTAAAACCTACCAATCTATTTTAAATATAAAATGTAGAGGTCTGAAGATGGCTAACAGTGCAGTAATGGATGGTGCCAAAGCTGGGGCGGGAGTTTCAAGCGGTACTATTGAACAATATAATTACGAGATAGTAAAAAAGTTTGCATTGATGGCACTTGCTTGGGGTGTCGTAGGAATGGTTGCTGGTACCTATATCGCATCAGAGTTAGCATGGCCTTTCCTTAACTTTGATATTGCACAAATAACATTCGGTCGTTTACGACCACTGCATACCAGTGCTGTTATTTTTGGTTTTGGTGGTAATGCACTGTTTGCTACTTCTTACTATATTGTACAGCGTACCTGTCAAACCCGATTATGGGGATCAGGGCTTGCTACCTTTACCTTCTGGGGTTGGAATATAGCTATTGCGGTTGGTGGCATTGGTTACCTTATGGGCATCACGCAGGGTCGTGAATATGCAGAGCCAGAATGGTATGTTGATATATTAATTACTATTGTTTGGGTTGTGTACTTTATTGTTTTTACAATGACGATATTAAGGCGTAATCAGCCACATATTTACGTTGCTAACTGGTTCTTTATAAGCTTTATTCTTGCCGTTGCCTTATTGCACATCTTTAATAACCTTGCCGTTCCGGTCAGCTTCGTAGGGACTAAATCATACAGTTTATTCTCAGGCTCTCAAGATGCAATGGTGCAATGGTGGTACGGTCATAACGCGGTAGGCTTCTTCTTAACCGCGGCATTCCTTGGAATGATGTACTATTTTGTACCCAAACAAGCCAATCGCCCCATTTATTCTTATCGTTTATCCATCGTTCACTTTTGGGCGTTGAGCTTTATGTATATGTGGGTAGGCACTCACCATCTACATTGGACTTCCATTCCTGATTGGACATCATCACTCGCGGCCGCTTTCTCCATTATGTTA
The DNA here is from genome assembly GCA_964569685.1 of uncultured Cocleimonas sp. Taxonomy (GTDB): domain Bacteria; phylum Pseudomonadota; class Gammaproteobacteria; order Thiotrichales; family Thiotrichaceae; genus Cocleimonas. Next base: position 3,376 of record CAZMWD010000148.1, read on the forward strand.
TTAATGCCCTCTTGGGGGGGAATGATCAACGGTATCATGACCTTATCCGGTGCTTGGGATAAATTACGTTCCGATCCTATTATGATGTTCTTAATTACTTCATTGTCATTCTACGGCATGTCAACGTTTGAAGGACCTATGATGGCGTTAAAGAGTGTCAATGCACTCTCACATTACACCGATTGGACCGTAGGACACGTACATTCAGGCGCACTCGGTTGGGTAGCAATGGTCACCTTTGGTTCGCTTTATCATATGATACCTAAAATTTGGAACACTACTATTTACAGTATTCGCCTTATCTATATTCACTTCTTCCTCGCAACCATCGGTATATTGCTTTACATCACCGCACTGTGGGTGTCTGGTATCGGTCAAGGACTCATGCTAAGAGCATTTGATGAATATGGAAACTTAGCATACAGCTTTATCGAAACAGTGAGCTTTATGCATGGTCCATTAGTGGCTCGCGCCATTGCAGGAATCTTCTTTGTCTCTGGTATGTTACTCATGGTTTACAATATTTGGATGACCATTGCGAAGCGCGATAGAGTTAATGACCCTGCAACATCAACAGCTACAGCTGGTTAGGAGAAAGAGTATGTTGAAACATGAAAGTATAGAAACAAATGCAGCGCTACTCATCGTTTTGACTTTAGCCGCTATCAGCATCGGTGGTTTAGTTGAAGTTGTTCCCTTATTTTATATAGAAGGCACCATTGAAGATGTTAAAAAAATCACGCCTGAATGTGAAAAAGACAGAAGTACCTGTAAAGATGCCGTACGTCCTTATACGGCATTAGAACAATTAGGTCGTGATATTTACACCCGTGAAGGTTGTTATACCTGCCACTCTCAGCAAATACGTCCTTTCAGAGATGAGCATCTTCGCTACGGTCATTATTCCTTAGCTGCGGAATCACAGTATGATCACCCCTTTCAATGGGGTTCGATGCGTCGTGGACCTGATCTTGCGCGTGTTGGTGGTAAATACTCTAATGCATGGCACACAAAGCATATGATCGCCCCTCGCTCGGTAGTTCCTGAGTCAATCATGCCAAATTATCCTTGGCTACAAGATACCAAACTTGACTATAAAAATGTTCAAGCAAAAATGAAGGCACTTAAAGCGGTAGGCGTACCTTACTCATTAACAAAGCTTGAGTTTGATGCCAATGTTGAGCAATTTGGTGAAGATGTTGCCAAGAAGTTAGATATTACGACAGCAGTTAAGCACTTAGAATCTCAAGCGAAGCTAGGTAATTACGATGGTAACCCCGACAAAATAAGTGAAATGGATGCATTGATTGCCTATATGCAAATTTTGGGCACCATGATTGATTTTAGTAAGCACAACGAAGCTGAATTTATTAAGTTTCGTTAGTTTGTCCTAAATTTGTCCTTAATTTGACATAGGCCTTAAAGAGAATATAAAGATGATGCAAGATATTTTTGATTGGTTCATGGTAATGGCCAATAACAAAGCGGTAACGGTGATTATTTTCAGCGTTACTTTTAGTGCCATCATTTTTTATGTTTACGGCAACAAAAAACGCAGTAAGCGATTTGAAGAATATCGCAATATACCTTTTCTTGATGATGAATATGATCAACGAATTCCACACGAACATGCTAAAGATAAGACGACTCGTATAGAAGGTGAGAAATAACATGGCGGACAAAAAACAAAGCGAATATAAAATAATAAAGGACCCTATTACCGGTGCAGAAACAACAGGGCACGTGTGGGATGACACGCTTCAAGAATTTAATAACCCGCTACCCCGTTGGTGGATATGGGGCTATTACGCGACGATAATATTTGCAATTGCATATTGGACTTTGTACCCATCATGGCCGATAGGGTCGAAAATTGTAGAGAAAGGCTTTTTGCCGGGTATCAAAACAATTACCTATAAAGCAGATTTAATAGAAGACGGCAAACGTATTGTTGGCGGTGGTGAAGAGATTACAACACACTGGAATACACGTGCATTATTAGCCTATGATATGCAAAATAACCCATCTGAATTAAAACGCCAAAAAATGGTAAAACTGGTAGCAGCAACACCTTTACCAGATATTGCATCAGACCCTGATAAAAGTTCCTTTGTTCGTGCTTATGGTAAAGGTATTTTTGGTGACTACTGTGCGGCGTGTCATCAAGAAGGCGGGCAGGGCATTATTGGTCACTTTCCAAATCTTGTTGATGATGCTTGGCTATGGGGTAGTGAGAGTGCTGATATTGAAACATCTATTCGTAAAGGGCGTAAGGGTAATATGCCTGCACATAAAGCCAGTATGACAGATCAAGAAATGACACAAACAGCACAGTATGTGCTCAGTTATTCAGGGCATGATGTTGATAAAGTGGCATCAGCTAGTGGTCAGAAACTATTCAATAGTAAAGGTTGTGCTGGTTGTCATCTGCCAACGGGTAAGGGTATGAAAGCATTAGGTGCTGCTGATTTTACTGATCAGATTTGGACACAAGCAAATGTACCTGGGGCAAAAAACATTACCGAGAAAGTTGCCGTGGTTAAAGCGGTAATTGCCGATGGTTTTCAACGAGATATGCCTGCTTGGGAATCACGTTTATCTGATGATGAAATAAAAGTATTAGTAGCCTACCTTAAA
>CAZMWD010000149.1:0-6008 GCA_964569685.1 uncultured Cocleimonas sp.
TGCATCTTTAAAAGACTTAAATACCTTTGGCGTCGATGCAAAAGCGAAATATTACGGTGAAATCCACAGTATGGAAGATATTGCGGATCTGCTAGATTGGAAGGCTACGAATAAAGCAGGGAATAATCTACCCAGTTTATTATTAGGTGGCGGTAGTAATTTATTGTTTAAAGAAGATTACCAAGGGCTGGTGGCTAAAATCTGCCTAGCAGGAAAAGACATCGCCGATGAAGATGAAAACCATGTTTATGTTACTGCTGCGGGGGGTAAAAATTGGCATGAGTTTGTGCGTTGGTCAGTTTCACAAGAGCTTGCGGGGTTAGAAAACCTATCATTAATCCCCGGTACAGTAGGTGCTGCACCGATACAAAACATCGGCGCGTATGGCGTAGAACTTGCCGATAGCTTTCACTCGCTACAAGCGGTTGATTTAGAAACAGGCGAAGTTTTTGAGTATCAAAAATCTGCCTGTAAATTTGGCTATCGCGAAAGTGTTTTTAAATCAAAAATGCTGGATAAATTACTCATCACATCAGTTACTTTTGCTTTAACCAAAGAAAGCAAACAGCCAAGTTGGAAAACAGACTATGCTGGTGTGCGTGATGCTTTAGAGGGAAAACAACCAACCGCTGAATTAATCAGCGATGCCATAATCGCACTGCGACAAAGTAAATTGCCCGACCCTGCGGAGATTGGTAATGCGGGGAGCTTCTTTAAAAATCCTGTGTTGAGTTTGCAGCAATGGGAAGCACTGAAAGAGGATAACCCTGATATTCCCGGCTATTCTTTACCTAAACCCGCTGACGGCTCTCAAGCAAAAGGTGATATGAAAACTTCAGCCGCTTGGTTAATTGATCAATGTGGTTTTAAAGGCTATCGCAAAGATAATGCTGGGGTTTCGGATAAACATGCCTTGGTATTGGTGAATTATGGCGGTGCTACTGGTGCGGAGCTTTGGGCTGTGGCGCAGGAGATTATGGTTGAGGTTAAGGGACGATTTGGGATTGTGTTAGAAGCTGAGCCTCGGGTGCTTTAATAATATGAATACAGTTGATTCTAACGTTAAAGCGTAAAAAAGTATTATGTTCAGCTTATATTTGCTTCAAAAAATCATCTGCCTGACGTTGTAACTTGCCACGTTCGAGTAATAGCTTCCAACGGTTTCCGCCTGCTTGTCTCCATAATAAAGCGGCACGAATACCGGCTAATAATAAGGTGCGGATTTTTGCTGCATTTTCGGGTTTGGAAAGGTAACTCTGATCACCTTTTACAATGATCTTGGGGGACATAGTACTAATCGTATTAGCGTATAACTCGGCTAATCGGGCAATAATATTGTCGTGTCCTGCTTCAAAGAAATCGAGTTTTTCTTGCGTCTCTTGTATGCCCTCTATTAAACGTGTGAACACATCAGGATTTTTATTTAATTTATTTTCTAAATGTAAAATCCCTAATGAATAACGCGTGGCTTCCATATCTTTCGGTTTACCATCGGGCGTTAGTTGCCCTGTACCCAGTTGGTGTAACATGGATTTAAAGCCTGCTTTAAGATCGCTTAGCGAGCCATAAAGTTCTTCTGCAGAATCTACATTTTCTTTAAGAATACTGTTAATACAGGTTTCTAATAAGGCTTGATCAACGGATCCCTTATTGGCGATTTGGGTAACACCTTCTATACATTGAAACAGTGCAGCAAGTGCGATAGCTCTATTTTGAATGTTGGAATCCACTCGTTACAAACCCTTAAATAAACAAATAAATAAAGATGGATTTAAACACAGAGGGCGCAGAGAACACAGAATTATTCACAGCTATTTTTCATTTGATCAATAATACCGCCACCAAGACAACGATTACTGTCGTAAAATACAATAGATTGCCCCGGGGTAATTGCACGTTGAGATTCATCAAAACAGACTGTTGCGCCCCCATTATTAAGTTGAACCTTGCAAGATTGTTCTTTTTGGCGATAACGAATTTTCGCATAACAGCTAAAGGTATCTGCCGGTGCGTGACCTGCTACCCAATGTAGCTGTGATGCTTTTAATTGTTTTTTTAGCATTAGTGGGTGATCGTGTCCTTGAACCGCAATTAAGTAATTATTTTCAAGGTCTTTATCTGCCACAAACCAAGGAGCATCCGATGCCGTTTTTAATCCACCAATGCCTAAACCTTGGCGTTGACCTAAGGTGTAATACATCAAGCCTTGATGTTCACCAATTACATTACCCTCTGGGTCAACAATCTTCCCCGGTTGTGCTGGAATAAAGCGTTGTAAAAATTCTTTAAATTTACGCTCGCCAATAAAACAGATACCGGTACTGTCTTTTTTTGTAGCGGTATCAAAGCCTGCCTGTTCTGCCAATTTGCGTACTTCTGGTTTTTCTAACTCACCGATAGGAAATAAACTTTTTTCTAATTGATGTTGTTGTAGCGTATATAAAAAATAAGTCTGGTCTTTATTTTCATCAATACCTTTGAGCATTGTCAGTTGATCATTAGCAGTATTACCACGATCAATCCTTGCATAATGCCCCGTTGCAATAAAATCTGCCCCCATATTAATCGCATAATCTAAAAAAGCTTTAAACTTAATTTCTTTATTACACATGATGTCGGGATTAGGTGTACGCCCCGCACGGTATTCTTCAAGAAAGTATTCAAATACTTGATCCCAATATTCGCCCGAAAAATTAACCGTGTGTAATGGAATGCCTAATTGATCACTGACTGATTGCGCATCTGCCAGATCGGTTTCAGCGGTGCAATATTCTTCGGTATCATCTTCCTCCCAGTTCTTCATAAACAGGCCTTCGACATGGTAGCCTTGTTGTATAAGAAGTAGGGCAGCGACAGAGGAATCAACCCCGCCGGACATACCGACAATGACTTTTTGTTTTTTCATGCGATTTTTTGCCACGGAAGAACACGGAGAAATACAGAAAAAATCCTGTAAATTACGTTATTTTTTAGCATTTTCGTGATATTTCAAAATAATTATCATTCAGTGTGTTCAGATTTTGGCTTAGATCAAGGCGCACCTGCGCGGAGAATGTGAACGTACAATAAGTACGTGACCATTCGAGTACAGGAGCAACGCCGAGCTTAGGCAAAATCTGAACACACTGAGTGGTAACTTACCATGGGATTATTGAACCATCTATATCGAAAAATTTACCACTGTCTGTAATCGTACAATGATCTAAAATCTTACACAGCATTTCACCGGATTGCTCCACAGAAATCTCGCCATGCGGCCCTCCCATATCAGTACGCACCCAACCGGGGTGTAAAATCAAGGAGATAATATCTAAATGACGTAGATCATGTGCGGCACTCACCATCACCGCATTGAGCGCAGCTTTAGTGGCACGATAAGCATAAGCGCCACCTGAGCCATTATCATCCATACTGCCCATTTTACTGCTCATGCTAGCGATAATTTTGCGCTCGCTGATGGCGACGTTTTCTACAAAATGTTCCATCATTTTCATTGGGGCAATGAGGTTAACTGCGACCGCTTCTTCCCATGCTTTATCATCCGTTTGACCAAATTGAGATGCACCCAAGGCATGTACACCCGCGTTGTTAAGCAATATATCAACAGGCTTACCCTTGAGTGTTTGTTTAAGTTTATCCATCTGTGTTTCATTGGTGACTTCAAGCGCATGAATACTCAGTTTTGATTTATTTTTATCTTCCAGCTTATTGAGTTCTTTGGCTTTTTTAGGATTACGACAACAGGCGTGAACATCCCAACCTTGTGTTAGATACTGTTTACAAAGTTCCAGACCGATACCCCGATTAGCGCCTGTGATGAGTAATGTGGACATAAAGTGACTCTTAATAAATACGATTCTAAATATTTAACCACAGAGGGCGCAGAGAACACAGAGTTTTTAATGGTTTGTTTTTAATATTTTTATCTGTGACCTCTGTATCCTCTGTGGTTTAATAGCTTTTTTTATATAGTTTATAGCGTAATGATCAATACTGATTCAAATCAAATAAAAATGACAGAATACAGCCACGGCTCTGGCTGTGGTTGTAAAATATCACCTGCCGTTCTGGATGTAATGCTTCAAAGCCAGTTGCCCACATTTGTGGATGAATCTTTATTAGTCGGCAATAGCACCCGCGATGATGCCGCTGTTTATGATTTAGGCAACGGCACAGCCATTATCAGTACCACCGACTTTTTTATGCCGATAGTGGATGATCCATTTACGTTTGGACGTATCGCAGCGACCAATGCCATTAGCGATATTTACGCGATGGGTGGCAAGCCTATTATGGCGATTGCTATTTTTGGTTGGCCATTGGATAAATTACCCGCCGAAGTAGGGCAGTTAGTTATCGAGGGTGGGCGACAAGCCTGCATTGATGCCGGTATGAGCCTAGCAGGCGGACATAGTATTGATGCACCAGAGCCTATCTTTGGCTTGGCCGTAACAGGTACAGTGGCAACAGAGAAAGTAAAACAAAATAATACCGCGAAAGCAGGGGATAAACTGTATCTTACTAAGCCATTGGGCGTGGGTATTTTATCCACGGCACAAAAGAAAAAAGTGATAAAACCAGAGCATGCACATATCGCCCCCGATTCAATGTGCCAATTGAATGTTATCGGCACGGCTTTGGCAGAATTGGATTGTGTGCATGCATTGACGGATGTAACCGGCTTCGGTTTGGGCGGTCATTTACGAGAGGTCTGCGAAGGGAGTGGTGTGAGAGCGGTTATTCAGTTTGATCAACTACCGATATTACCGCATGTTTTGGATTACTTAGCACTGGGTTGTTCCCCTGGTGGAGCAGAGCGTAATTTTGAAAGTTACGGCAACCTGATTAGTAAAATGACAGAGCAACAACAAGCGATTGTCTGCGACCCACAAACCAGCGGTGGATTGTTGGTGGCGGTCGATGCGAATAATGAAAACGATTTTTTAGCATTAATTAAAAAACAAGATTTTGAATTAATATCAATCGGTACGTTGATTGAAAATAGTGCTGGTAGCACTAACAACGCTAATAAAAACGCGTTAATTACGGTTGTATAATAAATGAAAGATTTAGATGTCTTACCTACAGAAGAACATCCACAAATAGACGATTTAGCCTCGTTATTTTTAAATGATATTCCGATGCTAGATGTGCGCGCACCGATAGAATTTGAACAAGGCGCATTTCCCAATTCCGTTAATATCCCTTTAATGGTCGATGCAGAGCGCGAAGCGGTGGGCATCGAATATAAAGAACAGGGGCAAGATGCAGCGATTGCATTGGGTGCAAAATTAGTCACAGAAGATAACCGTAACCTGCGAAAAAAAGCATGGGCTTCTTTTTTTAAACAACATCCTCATGGCGTGTTGTATTGTTTTCGTGGGGGTTTACGCTCTAAAATTAGTCAACAATGGGTGGTGGATGAAACCGGTATTCAATATCCACGCGTCAAAGGAGGATACAAAGCATTACGCCGTTTTTTGATTGATAGTATTGATCGAATTGCCACAGAAATACCCGTAGTGATTTTAGGTGGTCGTACTGGTTCTGGTAAAACGCGCGTACTAAAAAAACTGAGCAATAGCATTGATCTGGAAGGCTTGGCGAATCACCGTGGTTCGGCATTTGGCCCTACCGCAACACCGCAACCCACTCAGATTAATTTTGAAAATACGTTAGCCATTGCATTATTAAAACAAGAAAAAGCCGGTAGTCAATTTATTGTTATCGAAGATGAAGGGCGCAATGTAGGCTCGGTCGGTGTACCCCAAAGTTTATACGATGTAATGCAACAAGCACCCATTGTGAAATTAGAAGTGCCTGATAGCGAACGCAACCGCATCAGCGTGCAAGAATATGTGCTGGATATTTATCAGCAGTTTTTTGAGCGTTGCCATGATAAAGAAGAAGCCTTTGATCTTTTATCAAACCACTTAAACAGTAGCCTTGATAAAATTAAAAAACGTTTAGGTGGGGAGCGTTTTAAACAAGCGCAAGATCAAATGAAA
>CAZMWD010000150.1:0-6004 GCA_964569685.1 uncultured Cocleimonas sp.
CCCCCAAAAGCCCCCGCAAAACAGCCAAAGATAAAACCCAGCACACACCGATGATGCAGCAATACCTACGCATCAAATCAGAAAACCCTGAATTATTGTTGTTCTACCGCATGGGTGATTTCTACGAGCTATTTTTTGATGATGCCAAACGTGCATCGGATATTTTAAATATTACACTCACCGCACGCGGTAAAGCCAATGGCGAACCCATTCCTATGGCAGGTTTCCCCTATCATTCGGCAGAACAATATTTACCGCGCCTTTTAAAGCAGGGAATATCCGTCGGTATTTGTGAACAGATCGGCGACCCTGCTACATCCAAAGGCCCTGTTGAGCGTAAAGTGGTTCGTATTCTTACGCCGGGTACGGTGACCGATGATTATTTATTGGAAGAGCGTCGCGATAATTTATTGCTGGCAGTTTCGCAATTTGAAACCGCATTTGGTATTGCCACGATTGATCTCAGTAACGGTCGTTTTTTGGTGCAACAGCTTGATGATCATCAAACGTTAATCAATGAAATTGAGCGTTTACAACCCGCTGAAATTTTGATTGCAGAAGATTCTTTGCTGGCTGATGGCTCTGCCGTTCTATCGGCAAAGCAATACCCTATTACTCAGCGCGCGCCGTGGCATTTTGATGAAGACAGCGCGCGTACTCTTTTGCATCAACAATTAGGCACCAAAGATTTAGCGGGTTTTGGTTGCGATGATTTACCCAGCGCCATTATTGCAGCGGGTGCGCTTTTACAATATGTGAATGAAACCCAGCGTACCGCTTTACCCCACATTAACAGCATGCAGGTTGAAAGCTCTGATGATGGCATTATTTTAGATGCCGCCAGTCGCCGTAATTTAGAATTAGAACATAGCTTAATGGGCGATCATAAAAACACCCTGATTTCGGTGCTGGATAATACCGCTACCAATATGGGCGCGCGTTTATTAAGTCGCTGGTTAAATAAGCCACTGCGGGATCAAACTGTTTTGCGCAATAGACACCAAGCCGTTGATAGTTTAATTCAGCAATATCATTACGAAACCTTGCACCAATCATTGCGTCACGTGGGCGATATTGAACGGATTATTTCGCGCATTGCATTAGGTTCGGCGCGCCCGCGTGATTTATCGACATTACGCGATTCGCTTAAAACCGTGCCGGAGCTTCATCGCGTTTTAAAACCGATTGATCATCCGCACATACAAACATTACACCGCAATATCAGCATCCATGAAGATTTAGTCTTTTTACTGGATAAAGCTGTTATCGAAAATCCACCGGTACTGATTCGTGATGGTGGCGTAATTGCCGAAGGCTACGATAAGGACTTAGATGAATTGCGCAACCTCAGTAAGAATTCAGACCAGTACCTGCTCGATTTAGAAACACGCGAAAAAAAGCGCACAGGCATCGCTAGCTTAAAAGTCGCCTACAACCGTGTGCATGGTTTTTATATTGAAATCCCGCGCAGTCATACGCAAAACCCTGATAATAAAATCCCACCCGAATACGTGCGTAGACAAACCCTAAAAACAGCAGAACGGTTTATTCTACCCGAGCTTAAAGAGTTTGAAGATAAGGTGCTTTCCGCGCGCGAACGCTCCCTATCCCGCGAAAAATCTTTGTACGCAAGCTTATTGATTGAGCTATCACATCATATTCTGCCATTGCGAGAAACTGCTCACAACATTGCCGAACTCGATGTACTTTCTAACTTTGCCGAACGCGCCGTTATAAACAACTACAGTTGCCCCGTTTTAACAGACCAAGCGGGCATTCAAATCACCGCTGGCAGACACCCTGTGGTGGAGCGCACATTGGATGACCCATTCGTGCCAAACGATTTAAACATGGATTCGCAACGCCGCATGCTGATGATTACCGGCCCTAATATGGGCGGTAAATCAACCTATATGCGCCAGATTACCCTAATCGTTTTAATGGCACATATCGGCTGTTACGTCCCTGCCGAAGCAGTCACCATTGGCCCGATTGATCGTATCTTTACGCGCATCGGTGCACACGATGATCTCAGCACCGGTCGCTCTACCTTTATGGTGGAAATGACCGAGGCGGCGAATATTCTTAATAACGCCACTGCTAATTCATTGGTATTAATGGATGAAATTGGGCGAGGCACAAGTACCTTTGATGGCTTATCGTTAGCATGGGCATTTGCCGAATTTCTCGCTATTCAAAAACAAGCATTTACCTTGTTTGCGACCCATTATTTTGAACTCACCGCATTGCCTGAAAAAATCAGCACCATCGCCAATGTACATATCAACGCCATCGAACACGGCGATAAGATCGTATTTTTGCACAGCGTAAAAGACGGCCCCGCCAATCAGAGCTATGGTTTGCAAGTAGCACAGTTAGCGGGTGTACCGAAAAATGTCATCGCCCAAGCCAGAAAAAAACTGCATCAACTAGAAACAGATGCAAGACAAACACCCCAACAAGGGCAAACGATGGCGCTTAATTTAGGCTTTACAGAAGAGCGGGATAAAGTAGCAGAAGATATTAAAAATGCCTTAGAAGCGATTGAGCCAGATGAGCTAACGCCACGGCAGGCTTTAGATGCGTTATATCATTTGCAAGGTTTTCTAAAAAGTTAATTTTATTAGTATTTATTAAGCTATTGTTCACTCTTATCTGATTATACTCCTATCAATTAATTTCATATAAAACAAGGAAGTGAGTCATGGAACAAGTAAGCCCTTACGCAACACCCAACGCAAAAGTTGGCGATATTCAACAAGATGAAGGTTTTGGCGATATAAAAGTAATAACAAGTAAAGGAAGAATCGGTCGTGTCCGTTACTTCTTTTATAACATGCTAGTGGGGCTTATCGGCATGCTCTTAATAGGGTTAGGTTCCTTAGCATTTGGCATAAGCCCGATACTTGGCGGTATTATTGTCACTGTTATCTACATCGCAATCATCGTCATCAGTATTTTATTAACCATTCAACGCTGCCATGATTTAAATAAAAGCGGTTGGTGGGCTTTGTTATTGCTTGTGCCTTTTGCGGTTTTTTACTTTTACTTTTTCCCTGGCACAAAAGGATCAAATCAATTCGGCTTAATGCCACCCCCTAATAGTAAAGGCCTCATTGTTGGCGCTATTCTTTTACCTGTGGCAATGGTTGTACTGATGGGTATTATTGGCGCTGTTGCATTACCCGCTTACCAAGATTTTGTAACAAAGGCACAGCAAGCACAAATGCAACAAGGACAGTAAACAGCTACCTGTCGTTGCCATAAAAAAGACTCTCTACTAGGGACTCGCTAAGTAACTAAAAGCGATGCATAATATGGCTTTATTCCTAACTTAAATAACATTATGAAAAAATTGATTACGCTTGCTTGCACACTTGCGCTTAGTGCTACCATCACCTCTTGTACAGATACATCAGAGGCGACTAAAGTCACTTCTGCACCTGTAGTATCATCGGCTAATGCAATAACATCACTGACTAAAAATGATGTGAAAGTAGGTACTGGCGCAGAGGCAAAAGTAGGGAAAACTGTATCCGTTCATTACACCGGTTGGTTGTACGATACTAATGCAGAAAATAAACGCGGCAAACAATTTGATAGTTCACGTACCCGTGGGACTCCCTTTCAGTTTCCTTTAGGCACCGGTCGCGTTATTAAAGGTTGGGATAAAGGCGTAGCGGGTATGAAAGTAGGCGGACAACGCACGTTAATTATTCCGGCCGATTTAGCTTATGGAGCGCGCGGTGCTGGCGGATCTATTCCACCTAATGCAACCTTAATGTTTGATGTTGAATTAATGGGTGTTGAGTAATTACTCATTCTTATGACAATGTAACCTGAATCCGTGACTTCAATACAGATTTAGGTCTAAGTCAATTAGAATCAGGCTGAGACAATATCTTATACAACTAGAAATTCTCGCTATTAAGCCTTTAAAATGTGCAAACTAAAAAGGAAGCTGCACATCAATTTAATTGCTTAGCGGTCAATGAATTAACTAAGCAAAAATAAGGTTAAGTCTTTCTTCCCCGAAAGATTTAGCGAGAGTACGTCTCAGTCTCAGCCTGATTCAAATCAACCTACTTACTACGCGAATTAGTGTAAGACTAAGCATAGTACGTTCACTTTATTTTCATGGATGCATTAGTATTAGTTATCCACGTCTGCTTCTTCAATTACTTTATTACGCAACTCCTTCGCTCTCTCGCCATTCCATGATCCATAAAATGCCTGACGAAGATTTGAAACACTCGTACCATTACGTTTACACCAAGCGGTTACGGAATCCCCTTTTGCAATCAAACCACCTTTAACCTTCTGATACATCTCAATATCTTTGCAAGACTGTTCGTTGACGCTCATTTTTGATAGAATCCCTATGAATTAATCTAAACTAGTATAGTGTACGAATTATAGTATGGTGATACGAAATTGTCAATAAGTAAAACTAATTATCTAATCATTGATATACTTTTTCGTGCGAAGCATGTGACAAATAGTACGTCAGATTCCCAACTATCTAAACTATTGGGGGTTAATCCCACCACATTATCATCGTGGAAAAGTAGAAAAATTATTCCATACGAATATATGTATGCCTTAAGTCAAACACATAATGTTTCATTTGACTGGTTGATAACAGGGGAAGGAGTTAAACACAAACATCAGATTAATGAAGAAAGTGCAGAATACGTTACTGAGAAATATAATCGAATAACGCGATATAAAAATCAAAAAGAAATACCTCAAAGCTCTGAATCAAACCCTGAATTAAACCCTGAAAACGATATGTCGAATTTGGCATTTCCTAAAAGTTGGTTTTCAAAAAGACAGTTGATACGTGAAAATCTAGTGGCTATAGATATAGTTGGAGATTCTATGGGGGTGGAAATACCCGATGGCTCTGTTGTATTAATAGACACAACACAAAAAGAGCTTAAAAATGGTGAGATGTATGTATTCAATATTGATGGGGATTTGTTAATTAAAACCATTATCCATAATTTTGACGGCTATATCGCTACCAGTAAAAACCCTACTTACCCTGATATTAAATTAGAAAAAGATCAAGTTAACACTTTAAATATTGTGGGCAGAGCTGTCAGAGCGTTGACTGATATTAAGTTATAAGTTGAGACCCAAGTTGAGTCTTTGCACGAAAGATATGATCAACAAAGTCTCAAATAATGATTCTAACGACCTACTTTAACCAAAGCCCAAGCCGTAATTGCACCTGCAATACCCCCCATTAAGTGACCATCCCACGATACACCTTCTTGCGACGGTAAAATACCACTTAACAAGGTTGTTCCATAAACAAATGCGACAACCACGCTAATTAACATTGGCACGATGCGTTTTTCTATAAAACCAGATACCAACAAAAACACAGCTAAACCAAACACCAATAAACTCGCGCCTATATGGATAGAATTGCCTCGCCCGAACAGCCACAGCAACACGCCTCCTAGCAGGATGATAAATACGACTACTTTTCGACTATCCGCACCTGAACCTGCCAATAATGCTAATAAAACAATCAGTGGCATGGTATTACTTAAAATATGTTGAAAGTCCCCATGCAGAAACGTCATGGTCACGATACCAAACAGACCACCACCATCACGCGGTATTAAGCCTAATTTTTCTAAAGGTAAAATAAGGTCGAATAGAAATACTGCCCAGATGACAGCAATAAATACAGCAATCGCAATCGCTTCTTCTTTAATTTTATGAACGTGCTTTTTCATAGGTTATTATTGTATGCTGAAGTCTCATTTTAAAACAAAGATACTAAGGAACGTGCATGTAATAACGAGGCGAATAGTCGTTCTGCATGCGCTTTTAAGTCATTTGCAAGCAAAGCACTAAATATTTGACGAATTCAATAAACTCAGATTATGATGTTTCTGGAATTTACAGTCAATTTCTAGTTCTCGGACAGGCTCCTAGGAGCCTGTCCGAGAACTAAGATTGAAACGAAAATTTCAGAAATATTATA
>CAZMWD010000151.1:0-1206 GCA_964569685.1 uncultured Cocleimonas sp.
CGAATACGGGAAAAATTGGCATAATCCACATTCAAACGAAACAGATTTTCATCTTGAATACCAAGAATATGCATCAAAATAATGCGAATAACACCGGCATGTGTGATCAATAAAACCTGTTCATTTTCATACTGTTGACTGATTTTATTGAGTGCTTTTAACACACGGCTACGAAAGTCTTGAAAATCTTCACCACGTGGCGGGGTTTCTTTAGTAGGTGATTGCCACCAAGCATCTAGGTGTTGCGCATCATCACTTTGCATGATGTCTTCGGGTGATTGTCCTTCCCAATCACCAAAGTGAATTTCTTGTAATTGATCATTGATATGTAAATTAAGCCCTTCATCATCAGCTAAGGATTCCGCAAACTCAAAACAACGTTGCAACGGTGACGTGATAATCACATCCCAATCACCTTTATCAGCTAATGCATCTTGCATTTGTTGCCAGCCTTCGTCACTTAAAGCATCATCACTACTGCCACGAAAAACAGCGTCACCTTCTACTTCACCATGACGCAGTAAATCAATCACCGTTGTAGTTGAAGTCGTTTCAATCATATCGGCTGAAATTGTTTCTGTCGGTTCTGTAGAGATTGTGGTGTTTTCCGATGATGAAGACATCTATTTAACCTTAAAATTTATTTAATCAGTCAATCTTAAACACAAAAAAGACACTCACCGTGCCTAAAAATGAGTCAGTTATAAAAACAAGATTACACATATTTAACGTCTACAATCTCATACTCTCGAATTCCGGCGGGTGCTTCAACAACAGCTACATCACCTTCTTCTTTACCAATCATGGCACGTGCAATCGGCGAAGAAACAGAAATTCTATTGTGCTTAATATCCGATTCTATGTCGCCTACAATCTGATAAACGACCGTTTCTTCTGTTTCTAAATCTTCCAATTCGACGGTGGCACCAAATACTACGCGACCTTCTACGTTTAAAGATGTTATATCTATAATTTGGGCGGTAGATAACACACTTTCTAGCTCTTGAATTCTACCTTCAGCGAAACTTTGTTGTTCACGCGCCGCGTGATATTCGGCATTTTCTTTAAGATCCCCGTGCTCTCTTGCGGTCGCAATCGCTTCTACTATTCTTGGACGCGTAACGGTTTTAAGCTCGTTTAATTCTTCTTTTAAACGTGTCGCCCCTGTGCTTGTTAGCGGTGCTCTATCCATGTTATTTTTTCTCC
>CAZMWD010000151.1:1306-5973 GCA_964569685.1 uncultured Cocleimonas sp.
GTAATAGTCGTAGTATACGTGACTTTACCTTGCAATGCTTCGCGACGAATTTCAAATGAGTCGTTGATCGCCTTTTTACCTTCTGTAGTATTTACAATAAGATTCACTTCTTCGTTCTTGATCAAATCAACAATATGCGGGCGACCTTCGTGTACTTTGTTTACCACACCACAATCTATACCTGCTTCTTGTAATTTTCTTGCTGTACCGCGTGTTGCCACTAATTTGAAATCAAGACCCAGTAATAATTTCGCAATATCAATAACAGAATTTCTATCCGCATCACGTACACTTAAAAATGCAGTTCCACCTTGCATAGGAATATCCACACTCGCTGCGCGTTGCGATTTACCGTAAGCTTCTGCAAAGGTTTTACCCACGCCCATCACTTCGCCGGTTGATTTCATTTCTGGGCCAAGAATAGGATCAACACCAGGGAATTTAATAAACGGGAATACTGCTTCTTTTACTGCATAAAAATCAGGAATGATTTCCTCTAATGCGTTTTGCTCTGCAAGAGAAACACCTGCCATACAACGTGCCGCAATTTTAGCCAACGGTCTACCCGTCGCTTTAGAAACATAGGGTACGGTGCGAGATGCACGTGGATTAACTTCAAGCACATAAATATCCGCGCCCTGCTCGGTTTGTTTAATTGCAAACTGCACATTCATCAAACCAATGACATTTAATGCTAATGCCATTTTACGGGTTTGTTCGCGCATTTCATCTTGTAATTCTTTACTTAAAGAATAAGGCGGCAAGGAACAGGCAGAATCACCCGAATGGACACCTGCTTGTTCAATATGTTGCATAATGCCGCCGATAAGAACATCTTTACCATCGCAAATCGCATCAACATCGACTTCAATCGCATCATCTAAAAAACGATCCAATAATACCGGTGCATCGTTAGATACTTTAACCGCATCACGCATATAAATACGCAGATCTTCTTCGTTGTGGACGATTTCCATGGCACGTCCGCCCAATACATAAGAAGGGCGAACCACTAATGGATAACCAATTTCTTCTGCTTTTATTACACCCTCTTCGGCACTTCTTACGGTGCGATTCGGCGGTTGTAATAAACCAAGCTTTTGAATCAGCTGCTGAAAACGTTCACGATCTTCGGCTAAATCAATCGCATCAGGGCTTGTTCCTATAATAGGTGTACCGGCTGCTTCTAACGCTTCTGCTAGCTTGAGTGGCGTTTGTCCACCGTATTGGACAATCACACCTTTGGGTTTTTCTAAATCGACGATTTCAAGTACATCTTCTAAGGTCACGGACTCAAAAAACAAACGATCAGACGTATCGTAATCGGTCGAAACCGTTTCTGGGTTACAGTTCACCATAATGGTTTCGTAACCATCTTCGCGCATCGCTAATGCGGCATGCACACAACAATAATCAAATTCTATACCTTGACCGATGCGGTTAGGCCCGCCACCGAGTACCATGATTTTGTCTTTATCAGAAGGTTTAGCTTCACATTCTTCATCATAGCTTGAATACATATAAGCGGTATCTGTTGCGAATTCCGCTGCACAGGTGTCAACACGCTTATAAATAGGGCGAACGCCCAAATCTCGACGAATTTTTCGTAATTCTTTTTCTTTGGTGTGCAATAACGTTGCTAAACGACGATCAGAGAAACCTTTACGTTTCAGATCAAACATTTCATCTTTGCTAATATCACTTAATAGACGCTCTTTAAGTGAGTTTTCAATCAACACTAATTCTTCAATCTGATTTAAAAACCAAGGATCAATACAGGTTAAATCAAATAAATCTTGTTGGCTCATGCCGAAACGAAAACCATCGGCAACGTACAAAATACGCTCTGAACTTGCTTCCATTAATTCACGACGTAAAATATCTTTAGCATTTTCATCGTTAGGATCAATGCGCTCGTCTAAGCCATCAATATCTGTCTCCAAACCACGTAAGGCTTTTTGAAAGGATTCTTGAAAGGTACGCCCAATCGCCATTACTTCACCCACCGACTTCATCTGCGTCGTTAAACGTGAATCAGCTTGGGGAAATTTCTCGAACGTAAAACGCGGAATTTTAGTTACAACATAGTCAATACTGGGTTCAAACGATGCGGGAGTTGCACCGCCGGTAATATCATTTTGCAGCTCATCCAATGTATAACCTATCGCTAACTTTGCGGCGATTTTCGCAATAGGGAAACCTGTTGCTTTAGAGGCTAATGCAGATGAACGTGAAACACGTGGATTCATCTCGATAATGACCATACGACCATCGTCTGGATTAATCGAGAACTGTACGTTAGAACCGCCTGTTTCGACGCCTATTTTACGAAGTACGGCTAACGATGCATTTCTAAGGATTTGATATTCTTTGTCGGTTAAGGTTTGCGCGGGTGCAACCGTAATTGAATCGCCGGTATGAATACCCATTGGATCGATATTTTCAATCGCACAAATAATAATACAGTTATCTGCCTTATCACGTACCACTTCCATTTCGTACTCTTTCCAACCGAGTAACGATTCTTCTAACAATACTTCGGTGGTCGGAGAAAAGTCTAAACCACGTGAGACGATTTCTTCAAATTCATCTTTATTATAAGCGATACCACCGCCAGAACCGCCCATTGTAAAGGAAGGGCGTATAATCGTAGGGAAGCCAAGCGTGGCTTGTACTTCACGCGCTTCTTCCATATTGTGTGCAACGCCTGAACGTGCAGAATTTAAACCAATCTCATCCATTGCTACACGAAATTTTTCACGATCTTCCGCCATATCAATGGCTTCTTTTTGCGCACCAATCATTTCTACATTGTATTTTTCGAGAACACCTTCGCGATCAAGATCAAGCGCACAATTCAACGCCGTCTGACCACCCATGGTAGGTAGTAATACGTCTGGCCTTTCTTTCTTTATAATTTCTGCAACGGTTTCCCATAGAATAGGTTCGATATAGATAGCATCTGCCATATCGGGGTCAGTCATAATCGTCGCAGGATTGGAATTAACCAAAATCACGCGATAACCTTCTTCGCGTAATGCTTTACAGGCTTGCGCGCCAGAATAATCAAACTCACAGGCTTGACCGATAACAATCGGACCCGCGCCAATAATTAAAATGCTTTTTATGTCGGTACGCTTTGGCATTAACGTGTCCCCTTATTAGTATTTTTGGTCATTAATTCTATAAACTGGTCAAATATCGGGGCGACATCATGAGGGCCAGGGCTGGCTTCTGGATGCCCTTGGAAACTATAGGCTGGGCAATCGGTACGTTTAATACCTTGTAAGCTGCCATCAAATAAAGAGCGATGCGTTGCTTCCAAATTAGCTGGCAAACTATCATCATCCACCGCAAAACCATGGTTTTGGCTGGTGATCATCACTTTTTTAGTGTCTAGGTCTTGTACCGGATGATTTGCGCCATGATGCCCAAATTTCATTTTGACTGTTTTAGCACCACTGGCAAGTCCTAAAAGCTGATGCCCTAAGCAGATACCAAAGGTCGGTATTTTTTGTTCTAAAATCGATTGAATCGCACGGATTGCATAATCACAAGGTTCTGGATCACCGGGTCCATTGGATAAAAACACACCATCAGGGTTCATTGCCAAGACATCTTCAGCGGGTGTTTGTGCTGGCACAACCGTGATAGAACAATCACGATCCACTAGCATTCGTAAGATGTTTTTCTTAATGCCGAAATCGTAAGCAACCACTTTGTATTTTGCATTTTTATTGATCGGCGCTGATTTCGTAGGATCAAGATCCCAACTGCCTTCATCCCATGTATACGTTTTATCCGTTGTAACTACTTTGGCAAGGTCTGCACCTTTTAAACCGGGAAATGCTACACTTTCTGCTGTTGCTTTTTCGATTAATGCATCTAAATCTTGGTCGCTCGTATCGGCATTAAAACCTGCAATAATACAACCACGTTGCGCGCCTTTTTCTCGTAGTATTCGAGTCAAACGACGGGTATCAATATCGGCAATTGCGACGACTTTTTTAGCTTTTAAATAATCAGGGAGGGATTGTTCTGCACGCCAGTTACTGTGTAACGTTGGCACATCTTTTACGATAAGCCCTGTTGCAAAAATCTGCGAAGATTCTTCATCTTCGGTATTGACCCCAGTACTGCCAATATGAGGATAGGTCAGCGTTATCATTTGGCTGGCATAAGAAGGATCTGTGAGGATTTCTTGATAACCTGTCAATGCGGTATTAAAGACTACTTCACCAACACTTGTGCCTTCATGTCCAATGGATATTCCACGAAACACATTGCCGTCTTCCAGTACCAATATTGCACGTTTCTTCAAGCTATCCTCCGCTTATTTTTGAATGGTGAAAACACCAATTGCAAAAAACGGGATGAAGCTTAAAATAAATTTAAGTTACATCCCGTTTTATAGCGCGTATTCTACTCGAAAATCTTCGAGAGTGTCTATGAGATAATCCCGAATATTAGATAATATTAGATAATACTAGAATATTATTGCATATTACTTTTTAACTGATCATCAATACCTTTAAGTTTAACTGCTAATGATCTGTTTTTCTTTAAAACATTCTGAAATTTATCTTCTAGCTCTGTTTTTTCTGTATCAAGATTAGCAATTTTATTATTCACTTCTTGTAGTTGTTGCTCTAGCGCTAGAATTTCTT
>CAZMWD010000152.1:0-5969 GCA_964569685.1 uncultured Cocleimonas sp.
TAACAGAAGGCGTTGAAGTCAAAACAACGACTTGTTATATGTGTGCCTGTCGTTGTGGCATTAAAGTCACCGTTAAAGATGGCGAGGTGCGCTACATTCAGGGCAACCCTGATCATCCTTTAAATAAAGGTGTGCTATGTGCAAAAGGTGCTTCGGGCATTATGAAGCAATATTCACCTGCAAGGTTAACCAAACCTCTATTACGCAAACCTGGTACAGAGCGTGGTGCTGGCGAGTTTGAAGAGATTTCTTGGGATAAAGCATTCGGCATTATGGAAGAACGCTTAGGCAAGCTTCGTGCAGAAGACCCTAAAAAGTTTGCTTTATTTACAGGTCGTGACCAGATGCAGGCGTTGACTGGTATGTTTGCCAAGCAGTTTGGTACTCCCAACTATGCAGCACACGGTGGTTTCTGTTCAGTCAATATGGCGGCTGGCATGATCTACACCATTGGTGGTTCATTCTGGGAATTTGGCGGGCCTGATTTAGAACGTTCCAAATTGTTCTTTATGATTGGTACAGCAGAAGATCATCACTCTAACCCGTTAAAGGTTGAACTCTCTAAATTTAAACGCAACGGTGGACGCTTTGTAGCAATCAACCCTGTTAGAACGGGTTATGCAGCAATTGCCGATGAGTGGGTTCCGATAAAAACTGGCACCGATGGCGCACTGTTACTCGCCATTATTCACGAAATTATCAAACTTGGTTTGTATGATCGTGACTTTGTAGTGAATTACACCAATGGTGCTGAACTGGTTGATATGACCCCCGGCAGCATGGAAGAAGGTATGTTTCTGCGCTTTGAAGTACCTGAAGAAGAAGGCTGCTTTGATCCACAAAACAAATTATGGTGGGATAAAGATTTAGATATTCCTATCTCGATGCATACGGAAGGCGTTGACCCTTTTCTCACAGGTGAATTTAAACTCGATGATGGAACGCCATGTAAACCCGCATTCCAATTATTAAAAGAACGCGTTGAAGATTACACGCCCGAATGGGCAGAAGGCATTACCGGCATAGATGCAGAAACTATTCGTCGCCTTGCGCACGAAATGGGAATCGTCGCACGTGATCAAAAAATCGAGCTTCCCATCCAATGGACAGATGCTTGGGGTAAAGATCACGATAGTATTATCGGCAATCCTGTCTCTTTCCATTCGATGCGTGGATTAGCCGCGCATTCCAATGGCTTCCATACGATTCGCGCGTTAAGTATTTTAATGACGCTACTGGGCACGATTGATCGCCCAGGTGGTTTCCGTCATAAAGCCCCTTTCCCGCGCCCTATTCCACCTTGCCCGAAGCCACCTACTGGCTGGGATGATGTAAAACCAAACACACCACTCAACGGTATGCCACTAGGTTGGCCAGCTGACCCTGATGATTTATTTGTGGATGATAAAGGCGAAGCAATTCGCTTAGACAAAGGCTTTTCGTGGGAATACCCACTGTCTGTACACGGCTTAATGCACAATGCCATTACTAACGCATGGCGTGGCGACCCGTACCCCATCGACACTTTAATGATGTTTATGGCGAATATGGCGTGGAATTCATCCATGAATACCACCGAAGTACGCAAGATGTTGGTGGATAAAGATGAAAACGGCGATTACAAAATTCCGTTTATTATTGTTGCTGACGCCTATCATTCAGAAACCGTTGAATTTGGTGATTTGATTCTGCCCGATACATCCTATCTTGAGCGTCACGATGCGATGTCGATGTTGGATCGCCCTATTTCTGAATATAACGGCCCAGCTGATTCGGTAAGAATCCCCGTTGTACCACCTAAAGGCGACTGTAAACCGTTCCAAGATGTCATCGTGGAAATGGGCACACGCTTGAAACTCCCTTCATTTATTAATAAAGATGGTAGTCGTAAGTTTAAAGATTATCGTGACCTTGTGATTAATTTTGAAACCGCGCCCGGTTCTGGCATTGGTTTCCTTGCAGGTTGGCGCGGTAAGAGTGGCGAAAAATCCATGAAAGGCGAGCCTAACCCGAACCAATGGGAAATGTACGAAAAGAACAACTGCGTATTCCATTACGAATTACCCAAATCATTCCAATACATGCGTAACTGGAATCGTGGTTATTTACACTGGGCGCAAGAGCATAATATGACCCGTTATGACGAGCCGATTAATGTCCATATCTATTCAGAGATTTTACAAAAATTCCGCTTAGCAGCACAGGGCAAAACAACCGGCAGACAACCACCGGATCGTTTACGCAAACGCGTGGAAACTTATTTTGACCCGCTACCGTTCTACCATGAGCCATTAGAATCACAATTAACGGATACGCAAAAGTACCCGCTGAATGCACTGACACAACGCCCTATGGCGATGTACCATTCATGGGATTCGCAAAACGCATGGTTACGCCAGATACATACGCATAACTATTTGTATGTAAACCCAATTCTTGCACGCAATAACAGCATTGAAGACGGTGACTGGGTATGGGTCGAATCCATGCACGGCAAAGTCCGTTGTATGTGCCGTTTCTCCGAATCGGTAGAACCCGGCACAGTCTGGACTTGGAATGCGATTGGTAAAGCATCTGGTACATGGGGGCTTCACCCTAATGCGAATGAATCCAAAAAAGGCTTCTTATTAAACCATATTATTAGCGAAGAATTACCCAGCCATGAGGCCGGTGACCACGTATCAAACTCCGATCCCGTAACGGGGCAAGCGGGTTGGTACGATGTGCGTGTACGCATTTATAAAGCAGAAGATAATGAGCCTAAAATAACATCACCACAATTTGATGCAATCCAGCCATTGCCAGGCATGGAACCAAAACGTAAAAACAAATGGCAGGCGTTCTTTGCGGGTAATTTTAGAAAATCATTAGGCAGTAAACGTCTCAGTGAAAAGTTTGTTAAAGGAGTGACGAAGAAATGACACAACTCGCATTAGTAATAGACTTAAATGTCTGTGTTGGCTGTCATGCCTGCGTCACCAGTTGCAAACAATGGAACACATCCGGTTCGGCTGGGCCTTTGGTTGACACCAACCCTTACGCAGAAGACCCTACAGGCACCTTCTTTAACCGTGTACAAACGTTTGAAATTGGCACTTATCCCAACACAGAAACGGTTCACTTTCCAAAAAGTTGTTTACACTGTGAAGAACCACCCTGTGTCCCTGTTTGCCCTACAGGTGCAAGCTACAAACGCAAAGAAGACGGCATTGTGCTGGTTGATTACGATAAATGTATCGGTTGTAAATACTGTTCTTGGGCATGTCCTTACGGCGCACGAGAATTAGATGAACAGCAAAAAGTGATGAAAAAATGCACTCTATGTGTAGATCGTATTTATGATGAAGCCTTACCAGAGAGTGAGCGTTTGCCTGCTTGTGTGATGTCTTGCCCAACCAGTGCGCGTTTATTTGGCGATGTACACGATGAAAATTCAGAGGTTTCTAAAGTTATTCGTGAAAATGGCGGTTATCAGCTAATGCCAGAATGGGGTACGAAACCTGCTAATCATTATCTGCCACGCCGTAAAACTGAGATAAAGATTCATAAAGATGAATTAGAACGTATTGATAACCCGTTGAGCAAGGAAGAGCGTAAGAAGCATAATGGTCCGGGTACAGGACCGTCGCTAGATGATATGACATCTTGGTAATTAACCACACACCCAACGCATTTATATTTTGTCCCAGCACTGCGTTGCTTTCGTAATCAAAGTTCACGTAGATAATAACATCAGGTGATGTAATAAAATTACAGTAGCAACCTTTTGAAATAGTTAAAGGTTTTAACATTTACACCCTCTCCCCTAACCCTCTCCCAGAGGGAGAGGGAGTTTAAAGAAGGAAAGGTAAACCATGCATCCAGCATTTTCAGTCATATTTTTGACCACATTAATCGGCGCAGCTCAAGGGCTGTTTCTTGCTTTGTTTACAGGGCAGATATTTAAACAATTCAAGCTTATGCCCGAACAGCACGATACTAACTTTTATGTGATTGGAAGTGTGATTGCCATCGTGCTTTTAACGCTTGGCTTGTTTTCGTCTTTCTTCCATCTGGGTCGCCCTGAACGCGCTTGGCGCTCTGCCGCCATGTGGAGAACTTCTTGGTTATCACGTGAAGTGATTGTACTTCCGATTACGATGGTTGCTATTGCTGCTTATGGCGCCGCACATTATTTTGGTTTAACCGAAGCCTTATTCTTTACACCCGGCGGAACCAGTGTAGATGCAACCTTGTTATTAGGATTATTTGCGACCGTTGCAACCTATAGCTTGTTTGTGTGTACGGGGATGATTTACGGCTGTATTAAATTTTTACAAGAATGGCATTCGCCTTTAACCGTCATTAACTTTATTTTACTCGGTACAGCTTCGGGTTTTACCGTAGCGACGGCGTTATCCGCATGGATGAATGCTGAACTCACTCACTTTTATGCGGGGTGGGCAATTATATTTACTGTTTTAGGGCTTATCTTTCGTGTTGCGTCTTTAATTCGTAACAGTAAAATCAAACCAAAATCAGATTTAAAAACCGCCATTGGCGTTCGTCATCCTGGTGTCCAACAAAAAGCACAGGGGTCGATGGGTGGATCATTCAATACACGTGAATATTTCCATGGAAAAACGGCATCATTTGTACGCAGTATTAAGTATCTATTCCTTCTTTTAGCATTTTTCGTACCCTTGGTACTACTTGCAATCAGTATGGGAATGACAGTCAATAATTCTACCTTTATCGTGCCACTGCTAGCCGTGATTACTCAATATTTAGGATTAGTTGCAGAGCGTTGGTACTTTTTTGCGGATGCAAATCATCCACAAAATTTGTACTACCAACAGATAGGATAAAGTTAATACGTTATTCACAACATACATCACGACAGATGGTTGACTGTTGCATTAGTTGTCCCAAATGCATTTACAATGTTTTCCATACCCTTCCCTTCGACTCCGCTCAGGATAAACCAAAAGTCCGCTCAGGGAGCTACTTCTGATTTGTACCCTGAGCGGAGTCGAAGGGAAGGGTGTGGGTTTATTGTATTTTACAAGATCAATACTGCCAATACTTTTGAGACGATTAATAAAATCAGGGTTGTGATCTAATTATTTTGCGCGTGGGTTTGCTTCTTCTAGAATTCTTGCACGTCGCTTTTCCCAGCTTTCTCTTACCTCAGATGGAGAAGCATCCTGAGATTTTCGGATAATAGCATCAGAATCATAAGCAGGTAAAACGCTACTATTCTGTTCAACTAACTTTTGGTGCGCAGAATGTGTACGCTTTAACGCAGCGGCGCTATCAGGTCTTCGGAGTGTCTGTTTTGTTGGGTCGTATTTTGTCACATCTGTTTCAAAGGTATAAATTCCCAAATCTAATAAATACTTAGCAAGCGTATCTAGTTTACGCCAAACACGTGTTTTTCCGCTATTTTTAGCAATCACTGTCTTTGTTTTAATTTCATCCGACCCATATTGAATACGTAGCGACCATTTATCGGCATGCGCTATTGCTATTACTTTATTAATAGCGTCTGCTTCTACCATGAATTTTAATGCGTTATGATTGATTGTCTCGGATTGTGACATTTTTAACCCCTTTAGTTAAGCCCTAGAAGTTTGTCCTAAACAAGCTCCTAAGTAGTTACTATACGGGATAGACATAAAACTTAACACTTAAATGTTTTTTGAGGTTGGATTGAAAAAATCTATTAAAAAGAGACCTGTACCACAAGATTTTCAAAGACGTTTTGGAGGTGTTGCGCGCGTTTATGGTGAAGCAGGCTTAAAACGCTTTACTCAAGCACATATTATCGTTATTGGTATTGGAGGCGTAGGCTCTTGGGTGGTTGAAGCACTGGCACGAAATGCTATTGGGAAAATAACCTTGATTGACATGGATGTTGTTGCAGAATCCAATATCAACCGCCAACTACCCGCACTCAGCAATACGCTTGGACGCGATAAAACAGCGGT
>CAZMWD010000153.1:0-5962 GCA_964569685.1 uncultured Cocleimonas sp.
ATGGTAGATGTCTTATCTTTTAGTAGGTTTAAGTCTATGAAAATATTTTTGGGATAATTAATAATAAAAACTGTGTGATTTTTTAGTTATTGTTCTTCTTTTTCGTCATCAGTGATGGGCGAAAGCCAAAGATCGAGCTGCTTCTGTAATTGATCAACCCCTTGTTTCTTTAATGCAGAAAACATTTGTACCGTAACAGGGTGTTTATATTGTTTTATTTGTTGTTGGGTTTTTAGTAGTGTGTTTTTAGCTTGACCGCGCTTTAATTTATCTGATTTATTAAGCACAATATGTGTGGGTAAGTTACGTGATTCTGCCCAAGACAGCATAGTAAGGTCATGTTCTAGCATGGGTCGCCTAATATCCATAACAATCACTAAACCACACAATGTAAAACGTGTGGTGAGATAAGATTCAATAAAACGTTGCCACTCAAGCTTCACCTTTTCAGGTACTTTTGCATAGCCGTAACCGGGGAGATCAACTAGGTATTTACCATCTGCAAGGCTAAAAAAGTTGATTAACTGAGTGCGTCCTGGTGTTTTGCTGGTACGCGCAAGTGATTTTTGCTGGCACAAGGTATTAAGCGTGCTGGATTTTCCAGAATTTGAGCGACCAGAAAAAGCAACTTCAAAACCTAATTCAGGTGGCAGTGTATTAACCGTTGTTGCACTTTGTACAAATTGAGCTTGGTGGTAATTTACTCGCATTTCTAGAATCCTTGATTATTGGAAGCAGAGTGTACGGTAGTGGTAGTACAGGTCAAGAGACATAAGCAAAGAAGCATTTCGTGGTTATTAATAGTTGCGAAAGAATTCGCAGTATCTGAAATTAAAGCACAAGAAATCCGTCCTTCCCTTCGCGCCCGCTCAGGATAAACCAAAAGTCCGCTCAGGGAGCTGATCTATTGCTTATCCGTAGCCTGAGCGGAGTCGAAGCGGGCTTGGATATTATGAAATAACGTTGGAACTATTAATCATAGGGGTGATTTAGTACTATTTAGTTGTTTATTTGATGTGACTCTTTGAAGTCTGCAAGGGGATATGGTATAAAACGCCGCTGATCTGTTAGCTAAAGCTAATACAGAAAATGACAGTACATTTATTAAAAGTATTAGGAGTACTTTAAATGAAGAAGGCAATTTTATTTACGCTCGTTGCGTGTTTTACAAGTTCAATGGCTATTGCCAGCGAAGCTCCAGTGGTAGTAAAAGGGGATGCTGCGAAAGGCAAAGCATTAAGTGAAGTTTGTACAGCCTGTCATGGAGCAGATGGAAATAGCGCAAATCCAGCTTGGCCAACGATAGCAGGTCAAGGCGAAGCCTATCTTGTAAAGCAAATTAATGACTTTAGAAATGATAAACGCACAGAGGCAACGATGTCGCCAATGGCGAAAGGCATAGCTTCTGCTGCTGATGTAAAACATTTATCTGCTTATTATGCCGCTCAAAAAACAAAGTTAGGTACAGGTGATAAAGAAAAAGTAGCACTAGGTGAAGCAATCTACCGAGGTGGCGTACTATCTACGGGTGTGGCAGCATGTTCTGGCTGTCATGGCCCCAGTGGGGCAGGAAATACGCCTGCAAAATTCCCACAACTTGCGGGTCAACATGCTAACTATGTGGTGGCGCAATTAAAAGCATTCAGATCAGGTACTCGTAATAATGATTCTGGAAAAATGATGCGTAATATTGTTGCCAGAATGACAGATACAGAAATGGAAGCCGTCGCCGAATTTATTGCGGGTTTACGTGATTAATACTGTGATTAATACTACAAGTGCTTGTGCGGATTAAAGTGAACACTAATATTTTTTGAAAGAGGAGCTTGATGCTCCTCTTTTTTTGTTTGGGCAAATACGAACTTTAAGCTATTATTAGAATCATACTGCTTCTGGGTAGTAATATTTAGAGCAATCACCAAAAAACAATACGAGAAACTAATATAATGAACAATCGATCAAACCTACTTTCTGTAATTTTATTTTCCACTCTTTTTGTATCAGCCTGCGATGCCTCATCTTCTGATGCTAAAAAGGTTGAAGTAAAAGATGTGAGCGCTGAGAGCGTTACTGCAACTTCGGCAGAGTCTGCTAAGCCAACAGTCACTACCGAGACAAAAGAAACAAGTCAATTAGCAGATGATAAGCCTAATTTTGTTAAAGGCACGCACTATGTAGAAATTAACCCGCCGATGACGACAGATGCACCTGCAGGTAAAGTGGAAGTGATTGAAATTTTATGGCTAGGCTGTCCACATTGTTATACTTTAGAGCCTACAATGAAGGAATATAAAAAGAACCTTCCTGATTTTGTGGACTTTAAACAAGTGCCCGCAATGCTAAACCCCGGTTGGGCAGGAGATGGTAATACTTATGTTATTGCTCAAATCCTTGATCCTAAAGGCGAGAAGCACTTAATTGATCAAATATTTAACGCAATTCATGAACAAAAAAGACGTTTAAATAATCCAGAAGCAGCAAAACGCTTTTTCGTACAAAAAGGGTTTACTGAAGAGCAATACAATAATGCAAAGAACTCGTTAGCCTTTAAAGCAAAAATAAGACGCGCACAGGAAATTAGCGCAGGTTCACAAGCACAATCTGTTCCAGCGATTATCATTAATGGTAAGTACCGTACTAGCCCGCATATGGCAGGAGGTGATGAAAAATTAATGCAGCTTATAGATATGCTTACTCGACGAGAGAAGTAATGCCTAAATTTTGCAAGTATCGCTATATGGCATAAACTATGGGGTATGATTATGTTGAAACTAAGTTTGTTAGACCAACTAATAAGTGAGTTAGACCAATCACTGCGTACCGTGCATACTCTCGCACCGACTACAGAAAGGCAATATCCAGCGCAAGATTTAGATAATGATAGAAAACAGTCTGAATCTAACAATGTTAAATTGAATGAATCCGAGCGCAAACTATCAGCACGTTTAATGCGAATAAACCATGCCGGCGAAGTGTCTGCCCAAGGTTTATATAGGGGGCAATCGTTAACAGCCAAACGCGAAGATACACGTAAACAAATGGAACGTTCCGCAATGGAAGAGAACGATCATTTAAATTGGTGTGAACGCCGTTTAAATGAGCTAGATTCACGAAAAAGTATCTTTGGCGGGGTTTGGTATTGGGGTTCTTTCGCAATGGGTGCAGGGGCAGGATTAGTCGGTGATAAATGGAGCTTAGGTTTTGTGAAAGAAACCGAAGATCAAGTGGTTCGTCACTTAAAAGAGCATTTAGAAAAATTACCCGCTAACGATCAGCGTAGTCGCGTAATCTTAGAACAAATGAAAATAGATGAAGCGCATCACGCTGATGTAGCGGTTGAGGCGGGAGCAAGTCAACTGCCACTACCGATTCGAAAAGTGCTGATGCCACTGATGTCAAAAGTAATGACAAAGACAGCGGGTTCTATCTGAGGACTTGGGAAATAAAATTATATTTACTAATAAGCTCTCACTAAAGTTTATTCTTCTTCAAAACAGCTAATGCGTTTTTAGCATTCTTATTTCCTTTCTTGGCGGCCTTGTTAAACCAAACTTTCGCCTGTGGAATGCTCTTTTTAGTACCATAACCATTTGCATGCATAGCACCTACGCTGTAAAGAGCAGAGGGCAAACCTTTTGCTGCCGCTTTTTTATACCACGCTAATGCAGTGTGATGGTTTTTAGCTACGCCGATACCATCAACATATAAATCGCCTAAAATAAACTCAGACGTGGCTAAACCTTTTGCCGCTGATTTTTTAAACCATTGTGCCGCATGCCCCGGGTTTTTCTTAGTGCCAAGCCCTTGCAAATAGATGAGTCCTAAATTGTGTTGTGCCAATGGAATACCTTTATTTGCAGCTTCTTTGTAAAGCTTAATGGCTTTAGCAGGGTTCTTTTTAGTGCCAATTCCTTGCATATACATTGAGGCAAGATCATATTTAGCTTGTGGATTATTTCGTTTTGCCGCTTTACTAATGTGTTTAAAGGCTAGGGAAGGGTTCTTTCTTGTGCCTAGACCGCTCGCATATAAAATACCAATCATGTAATCAGCGGCAGGCGCACCCGTGGCAGCTGCTTTTTTAATATAATTAAAGCCTTTGCCGGGGTTTTTCTTTACTCCCACGCCTTTAATATAACGCTCGCCTAGCATCAGTTGTACATCAACCATGCCTTTGTTAGCAGCCTGTTCGTAATAGCGTATAGCTTGCCCCATGTTCTTTTTAACGCCCTGACCTTTCTCGTACATAATACCAAGGCTCAGGTTAGCATCAGGAATACCCTTAGCCGCCGCCAGTTTGAAATATTTATGTGCTTGCTGAAGATTTTTTCTTGTGCCTTTTCCTGTTGCTAACAGTGATCCGGTGAAATGTTGCGCACCCGGGTGACCTTTATCGGCAGCTTGTTTAAACCATTTATAAGCAGTCTGAAGGTTTTTTCTTTGTCCTTGACCATTTAAAAATAATTGACCCAGTATATACATCCCTGCTGGGTCACCTCGCTTGGCATAAGCAGAAGCGATTTTAAATACCGTACCGTAATCTTTACGCGCGTACGCATTCTTTAGTGTGGCATTAGGGTTATTGCCACCTACGGCAGGTTTAGTAGGTTGACGGTGATTAGCGCGTGGTTGTTGAGCGCGAGGCTGTTGTGCACTTCCGCCACCTGCTTTTCTACCCGGAGCACCATTACCGTGTTTATGTGTAATACCTTGTGCGGGTAGATTATGGGTATGCGCGCGACCGGCATGTGTGTGTGGCTTTGCAAATGCAAATTGTGTGCTTAATAGCATTGATGCTACCATTAGTGTGCCAGTAACGAGCGTACTCATTGTTTTCATTTTTTATTCTCCAAATCCTTAACTATCTTTTCAAGGTTTTCTAGTTTTTCACGGGTGCGTAATAATACGGCGGTTTGTACGTCAAACTCTTCACGGCTAACAAGATTCATTTTGCGTAGACCACTTTCTAAACCCGTTCGCATATTACTTTCTAAGTCTTTTTGTAAATGCTGAAAAGAATTAGGCAGTTCTGGTATCAATGAAGAAAGTTTTTTAGCTAAGTTTTCAAATTGATTACTGTTGCTATCATTACTGTTGTGCGTGTTATCGCTATTCATATCGGTGAGTCTGTTACTGTTTAATTTTTAAGAATGGTTTTAAGTCTGTTTTAGTATTAATAAGTGTAGAACCATCAGCTTGGGTGTTACCTGCTAATTTAAGCATGCCAGCGATGCGCTGATCGTTTGATTTAAGTTTAATATTAGGTTGAAGTATCCAATCATTGCTCAAATTGATTTTTCCGTTAATGTCCAAAGGTGCTTCTTTAGAAGACGGTTTGATGAGTAAGCCCTCTGAATCGGGTGTTATTACAATGTGATAATCACCGGCACTTAGATTGAGCAATAAAGAGGATACTGTTGCTTGTTTCCAATCAATGACGGCATCTAAAATAGGTAATGTTTTTACTTCCGTGTCGAGATCAATTTCGGTGTGGTTAATGATGCCTTTTATATCACCTGTGAGTTTAGCGTGTTTTTGATGGGCGTTTAGGTAACTTGCATCAACATTAAAGGTTGTATTGTCGATCATCAATTTTTTAGAGGGCGTAATAGCTGCTATGCCGTTAGCACTAATCTGTGTGCCACTAAGATTGAACGTTGATTTAAGTGATAGCGAGGTTAGGCTTTGTAAGGGTTTTACTTGCCAGTCAACATGCCCTAAATTACTGTTTTTGATGGTCAGGTTTTGAGCAGAACCATTCCAAATAGTGCCGCTAACACCTGAGAGTTTTAGCCCTGCAACCATTTTTTCTACGTAGGGTTTTGCAAAAGAAAGGGGGAGTTGCCAGACTGCCGCCAGTAAAAAAGAGAGTAAACCGATAAAAATAATTTTTTTCAAACTTAGATGTCCTTTTCAAAAACCTGTTTTAAGGCAACGCGCAATAAATAACCCACCTGTATTG
>CAZMWD010000154.1:0-5954 GCA_964569685.1 uncultured Cocleimonas sp.
ACAAAAATTCTGCGTTAAGTTCCGCACCTTATTTAATCCTGAGTCCTAAGCGTTTATAGAGATTTATGTATAAGTATAGCAATGGGATTTAAAGTTGCAATTTGAAAAAGATAATAGGTTATAGTTAAATTAATGACATCGGATACTCAGCAACCCGAAATTCAAATATTAGCTAAGCAAATAGCGCGTACAATTTTGGATGGATATAATCGACATTTTAGAATTTTTAGTGATATTACGAGTAGTGCAAAAAAACGTTTTGAAAAGGCAGATTGGAAAGCAGAACGCCATAATGCACGTTTACGAGTGTCGTTTTATGATCAACGGGTTAATGAATCAATAAAGACCTTAAAGGTTGCATATTCGATTGAACCATTTAATGATGACTTATGGCATCGGGTAAAATCCTATTATATTTTACTGTTACAGGAGCATCCTCAACCAGAGCTAGCAGAAACATTTTATAATTCGTTGTTTTGTCGTATTTTCCCTAAAGAATATTTTCATAACCGTTTTATTTTTATACGCAATGCGGTTTCGACCCGTTATATCAAATCAGATATACCTGTTTACCATACTTATTATCCCGCAAAAATTGGTTTTTTGAGCGCTATTCATAAAGTGTTAACGCAATTTGATCTTGCTCTTCCGTTTGAAGATATAAACCGTGACGTTCGTTATATAGCCACGTCAATTTTTAAGATATTTAAACGTGAAAGAAAGAATAAAAGATACAAACGAAAAGCTAAACTAAACTTGCAAGTTCAAGTGATTACGGCGTTGTTTTATCGTAATAAAGCGGCTTATATAGTGGGTAAAGCGATCAATGGGCATGAAGAATACCCGTTTGCCATTCCACTACTGAATAGCAAAAAATTAAATAATGAAAAGAGTGCTATTTATGTCGATGCTTTTCTAATGGGAGAAGATTCAATCGCACGTTTATTTAGTTTTTCCTATGCGTATTTTATGGTGTTGCACCCTGTGCCATCGGCGATCGTGCATTTTTTAAGTAAACTAATGCCACAGAAAAAAACCGAAGCACTTTATTCATCTATTGGTTTTCATAAACAGGGAAAGAATGATTTTTATCGTAGCTTTTTACATCATTTAGATTATTCAGAGGATGATTTTATTCTAGCCCCCGGTATTCTGGGCATGGTGATGTCGGTATTTACCTTACCTTCTTATCCCTATGTATTTAAAATTATTCGCGATCATTTTGCCCCACCCAAAGAGGTGAGTCGTGCAGAAGTTGAAGAAAAATATCAATTAGTAAAACAACATGATCGGGTGGGTCGAATGGCAGATATGCAAGAGTATTCGCATGTCGTATTACCACTGGAACGTTTTGATTCAAGCTTACTTGAGGATCTACGACAAACCTGTGAAAGCAGTATTACGGTGGGTGATGATACCTTGTTGATTGATCATGTTTATATAGAACGACGTATGATACCGCTGAATATGGAATTGGAATTAGCGCAAAAATCGGGTGATGATGAACGTATTGATCTGCTGATTTATTCTTATGGGAATGCAATAAAAGAACTTGCCGCCGCGAATATTTTTCCGGGTGATCTATTGTATAAAAACTTTGGAGTAACACGATTAAATCGCGTAGTTTTTTATGATTACGATGAAATCGTGTATCTAACAGAATGTAATTTTAGAAAAATTCCAGAACCACAACATCCCGAACAACTAATGTCATCAGAACCTTGGTATAGCGTTGCGCCAAATGATATTTTCCCCGAAGAATTTGCGCGGTTTTTATTGAACAATGATAAAGTACGCGAACGTTTTATGCATTATCATGCTGATTTATTAGAGGCTGATTTTTGGATAAGTAAGCAAAAAAATATTGAGAAAGGGATTTTTGAGGATGTCTTTCCTTATCCTGATAAATTTCGATTTATTCATTAATTTCAAGAGAAACCTATGTTAGCTCTATCCACCCTATCAATGCTATTCATCGGCTTTTCTGTGATCAGTGCTGCCTTGTTGCTGTTTTCTCATTTTAGCTGTGCAGAATATAAAGGAAATTTATTCCCTCGAATATCTGGAATGGTCTTATTGCTAGGCTTGGCAAGTATTCAGTTGATGCATTTATCTCATTCATTAGAACTTAGAGAAGTTATAGATTCACGATTCTATGTGATGCTGTTATTCGTTGTTGCTCCGACATTCTATTTTTTCAGTAATCACTTGTTAAAACTTGAAACACACTATCAACATCGTTATTTATTACACTTTTTACCCTTGCTGGTGAGTTTATTTGTTCCTGCTGAATATCTTTATCCGTGGGCATTGTTGGCTTCGTTTATCTTGGGGAGTCTTTATGTGGCAACCATTGCGTATAATTTGTATCAGTTACGTTCTCAAAGACAGCGTTTTAAGTTGGAGTTTTTAGGTCTGAGTGTTTTATTTATTATTGCGGTCGTCGTGGTGTTGTTAGGTTTTAGTATTCCACTTATATCCAGTGAATTCTTTTTTAAGTTTTATGCCGTATTAATTGGCATCGCATTTTTTATCGCGCAGGGGATTTTATTGCGTACCCCAAGTATTACGACGGAAGTACAAGCAGCTGCAAAAGCAGCTTATGCGGAATCTACTCTCAAACAAGTCAATACAGATGCGGTGTTACGCGCGTTAGAAAAGATTGTAGTGCATGATAAGTTATACGCCAATGAAGACCTTAATTTATCCATGCTTGCCGAACAATTAGAGCTGAGTACCCATCAATTATCTGAATTGATCAATACGCGTTTGAATAAAAGCTTTTCACGTTATATTCGAGAGTTAAGAGTAGAAGAGGCGAGAAAAATGTTAATTAATGAACCTAAAGCGTCGGTGTTATCAGTGGGTATGTCGGTCGGTTTTACCACACAATCAAATTTTTATGCTGCATTTAAAGATATTGCGGGTATTGCGCCGGGGCAATATCGAAAAGAAAATGCTTAAAAATCACAAAGATTCAATCCAACTTCCCCTTTGTGAAGGGGGATGGAGGGGGATTTAAATCTCCCCCAGCCCCTCTTTGTTAAAGAGGGGAGCTAAAAACATGTGCATTTCCTAATGACGTAAATTAAACGTAGGCTGTTGATTTTCATCAATCAATTGATAGCGTAACAACCATTGCTTTGCATCTTCTGCATCACTTTCAAACCATTGTTGTGCCGAACCTAAGCGAAACGTATAACCCCAACTATCCATATCTTGCATCATGCGTAGGCTTTGCATTTCGGCTAACTCGTTGGCGAGTAGAATTTGTAAATAGCAGACGGCATTTTCCTCGTCATAATCACCTTCTGCGTTGGTGTCGAGTTGCTCGCGTCTGTGCTTATCCATGCAAATATAATGGCAGGTTTCATGGAGCAGGGAATGGATGGGTGTGTCGTGCCGAACATAAACTTGATTAGCGATTAAGCCTGCTTCAGAGTCTCCCCAGTAGCTTCCGGGAATGTCTGTGTTTTGATCGACGGTGTTGAGTGTCAGATTATATTTTGACAGTAAGTTATTAAGGTATACCGAATTTATATTTTTTACACAAAGCACGTGTAATGCAGATTTAAGAGGCATTGAAGAATTTATCTAAAAGATCATTTATAGAAAGACAGAGAGGTGTTATGAAAAAAACTATTGTTGTATTGCCTGATCATTCAT
This sequence comes from uncultured Cocleimonas sp., assembly GCA_964569685.1. GTDB lineage: Bacteria > Pseudomonadota > Gammaproteobacteria > Thiotrichales > Thiotrichaceae > Cocleimonas. The sequence goes on from CAZMWD010000154.1 coordinate 3,667, forward strand.
ATCAAGTGTCGTAATATGAATCATATTGTCGCCATCAATTTTTGCTGAAACGGTTGCTGGTCCTGTTCTGGTTTGCCATTGATCGTCACCTTCTAATAAATAGCGTGATAGGAATTGACCTTGACCTTGAATATTACCGGCAATATTCACCCATGAAAAATCGTACAGTACCATTTTTCTGTCTTTAGTGATTTTAAATAAAGTTTCAAGTTTATCACTGAGTTCTTCAGTACTCTGTTGTTTTAGTTCTGGCGCATTAGCAAGAATAGGGGTGATTTGTTCTACATTACCTTGCTCATAGGCTTTTTCGAGCTTATGCAATAAGGTTTGCATTATTTTTCCAGATATTTTGTGGTTGTTGATACTGGCATTTTGAAAATTTGTATGCTCACCCGCCGCGAGTGTTTGTGCCGTAGCCAGTGAGATTGTTTCTGGTACAGGTGTTTGGTTTCTAACAATCAGTCTACTGGAATCAGGTTGATTAAGATAAATAGCAGCGGTAATAAGTGTTAGAAAAGCAACGCCGGCAAGTGCAAAAAAAGTATTTTGGGTTTGGTTTATTTGCTGTTGTGCTTTATTGGTTGCTTGATAATAGCTTTTAGGTGGCTCGTAATAATAACTATCTTTAACGGTTGTAGTTGATGATGTCGGGCTACTAATACCTGCGTTAGCCTTATCTCTTTTTAATACATCATAGGCTCTTGATATTTTGCTGGCATAGAAAGCAGATGACGATGAACGATTACGATCAGGATGGTAAATATTCATCAATAACTGATAATGTAAACGTAATTTTTCTGCAGAGTTATTAATAAGGCTATCTTTAATAAGGTTGTCGTTAACAATGTTATCAGTACTATTCTGATGACTTTGATCAACACCTAAAATTTTATAAGATGAGCAACCTTCTTTAAAAAGAACATTTTCAATAAAATGAGTTAATACGTTGTACAACATATCGGAATCAATATTACGTTCTTCCGAAAATATTTCGAGCCGTTTGTCAGAAGCACATAAACGTAATAAGTCTGTGATTCCAGAAGGCAAAGAAGCATGCACAGCAGCCAATCCACTCATTTCGAGAGGGTGCTTATATAACTTAATCGCTTGTCTAATGGCTGTTGTATTCATACCACAGATAGTCTACAGAACATTATGAATTCCGTCCAATGTTATTTATAATCTTAATTAGGAAAAGTGATTTTATTTTCGTGAAGAACTCCCGAGCCTCTAAATGATAAATTATTTAAAGGCGAAGGGGTTCGAAAGCGTTATAACGACCTTAAACGTGGTTTTGCAGGATTTTCATTCGCTTGGGTCTGTGCTGTATAGGTGTAATATTCTTGATTATAATCGGGGTTCGTAGCACGACTAACACGAGAAAGTATACTGCCGACAATGTTGGCTCTAGCACGTTCTAGTCGTTTCAGAGCATCGAGTAGTTCACCTTTACGGGTTTTTCCTGCTTGCACCGTAATGATAGTTGCTGCTGATAGATTAGCAATGACCAATGCATCTGCAAGACCTAATACAGGCGGTCCGTCGATAATGATATGGTCGTATTTTTCTGATGCTAATTTGAATAACTCAACCATTTTATTACCCGACAATAATTCAACAGGATCGGGTGGAATAGGGCCTGATGTAATCACGCGTAACTGTTGGATCATGCAGGTACGGCTAATATCCAAATCAGATTCAGAGCCGGCTAATAAATTAGTTAAACCTTTTAAATTCTCTAGGCCGAGTAGATTATGCAAACTAGGGTTGCGTAAATCAGCATCAATCAGTAATACACTACTGCCTGCCTGTGCGTAAGCGGTTGCAAGGTTTAGCGCGACTGTACTTTTACCTTCTCCAGCACTTGTACTGGTGATAAAGATACTATGTGGTGAACCATTGGGGGTTGAAAAACGCAGGCTGGTGCGTAACGAGCGTATTGATTCTGCTATCGCAGATTTTGGCGCAGAGGCCGTTTGTAAGGCAAGTTGTTTACTGTTTAGCTTATCAACTTCAGGCATTTGACTTAAAACGGGCAAGCCTGTCAGACGTTCTAGATTGTCTGCAGTTTTAACGCTGTCATCAATAAACTCGCGCAGAAACGCGATTCCCATGCCGAGTAATAGACCTAATAGACCACCAAATGCAAGGTTAGTACGCAAGCTTGGTTTGTGTTTTTTGGTAGGAACACCTGCAGTATCAATGACAGAGATATTGTTAGTCCCAATATTTTCTGCAATGGTAAAACTCATCAACTGATCAAGTTGTTTATTGTAAGCAATTTGATT